>CAYVQS010000137.1:0-3126 GCA_964453195.1 Microcaldota archaeon
CTACCGGTTCTTCGCCGACGCCTACCTTTCAGTGGTCCAGCTGGCCCCGCTGGCCCTGGCGCTTTTCCTTGCCGCCATCGTGGCCGCCGTTTTTGTAAAGTTCAGAAAGCACTGACTCCTCGTCCTCTTCCAGGCCGAAGTACTGCGCGGCCCCCGGGACCAAAAACGGCGCGGTCTCCTCGCGTGCCTTGCGGCCCGACGAGTGCGTCTTGGCCCCGATTTTCAAAAGCGCCTTTTTCAGCGCAGCGCGCGACGCCCTTGACGCGCCCAGGCTTTTCAACTCTGTGGGGAAGCCGTATTTGGCGAACTTGTAGTACGGCCGCTTCTTCGCCATTGCGACCCCGCCGAGGCCCAGGGCCTTGGCGTATTTCCAGAAGCCCCAGTCGCGCGTCTTGCGTATCCGTCCCAAAAAGACGTCGGCGCGCGAAAGCCACGCGTACGCAGTTGCCACTTCCTCGGCGTCCTCGTACTCGTTTGAAATGTTTTCGTCTATCCACATGAGGAACGCCTCGATTTTCTCGTCGACGGTGTCCGCCACGTCTGCGGCTTCCTGCATTTTGGTCGCCTTGAGCACGCGGCGCACGGCTTCGAACATGTTCTGGCGGCGCTCCCTGCCCGACACCACGAACTTTCCGCCGGCGCAGGCCTGGAAGTCGTTGATTGCGCCGCGAAGGTCGCCGGCGGCGTTCTTCGAGATTTCGCGCGCGAGTTCGCCGGCCTCGACGCCCTCTTTTTTCGCAATCCGCTCAAGGGCCTCGTAGATGCTTGAAGAGTTGACTTTCTTTAGCTCGATTGGCTTGCACGAGAGCCGGATTGCCGATAGCTTGGGGTTCCAGTAGTCGTCGGCGGTGAGCAGAATGGGCTGGCTTGCGGCCCTCAGCACGCGAAGCAGCGCCGGGTACTCGCCGCGGTCGGCCACCGAGTCCACTTCGTCGATCAGTATGAGCCTGGTTTCGCCGAACAGGCCCTTGGAGCCTGCGGTGGCGCCCGCAATCTTGTCGACCACGTCGGCGCCCCGCATGTCCGAGGCGTTGAGCTCGATTACAGCCCAGCCGTGCTGTTTTGCCAGGGCGTGGGCAATCGCAGTTTTCCCGGTTCCCGACGGGCCGTGGAGGATGACGGGCTTGCCGGTCTTGCCGCGGTCGAACTCCAGCGCCCATTTTTCCAGGTCCTGCCGGGCAAGCTCGTTGCCCGCGACCTCGTTCAGGTTCTGCGGCGCGTGTTTTTCTGTCCAGAGCATTTAGATCACTAATGGATTGGGTTTGATAGCGTTTGGTTATATTATTAGATGAATCATCATGTGCCGTAGTTTAGTTTGGCAATTGACGAAATACTATTGTTTTTTATCCTAGTTATTTATGATTCTTGTTAAGTCCTTTTCTGAGCCGATGAAGCTAATGGCGGGAGGTCGTAAGAAAAGGCACTTCTCCTTTCAATAGTTTACTCTTTCTCTGGGCAAGAACGTTTTATTTGCATCCTTGTTCCGGCTTTCGCCAAAACTTGTGCGCTGGCCCCTTATCTTGTTGCAGAAAATAGTTTCGAATTCTTCATTTCCGCGATAATACTTCTGGAACAGGGCGCCAGCAAACAGGTCTGCGGCCTGAAGTCCCTTTACCTTGCTGGAGTTTCCTATAAGAATCGGGGTTTTCATATAGTTTACCCCGGTGTTTTTAGCCTCGGGCTGGTTCCGTATTCTTGCCACTATTAATTCATGCGCTCTAAACAATTCAAAACATTTGTGTTTAGGGTAAAATTGTTTGTCGGCGATTATCTCCAAATGCTTTCCGAACAAGTCGGAATATCTATTTAGACCAAAGCGATTGAGCAAATACTCCGATTCTTTTAGCGTTGTTTCTGGCGAGTCGTTTTCATATACTGCGTAGTAAATCGACAAATCCAGCGAGCAAAGTCTTCGTAGCCGGTCTTTAAGGAAAGCCGTCAGTCGCTCGTCTTTTGTTTTGCGGTATTCGTTCATGAACGCACTAAATTTGAATTCCCCGTTAGTTGACTCAAAAACGTTCTCCAGATATGGCGGCAACCGCTTCTTAGGCGTCAATATTATGTTTAGGAAATAGTCCGCGAACTCTGGGACTTCCAAAAGCACCAGGGCGGACCGTTCGGCCGAAGTTCCCGATTCGTCGAGAAAAAGGCGCATAGCTGTAGTTTGCAATATTGGAATATAAGCTTCTCGTGGCCAAGTTTCTGCTAAAGGCAGGCGTTTGTTTTCGATTGGCGCCTTGTCATGAGGAGGGCGGCGAGCGCGGCGAAGGGCACGAGCACAAGGTCGTATTCGGGCAGCCTGGGGTCGATTGCGAACTTCTTCGTAAGGTAGTATCCCATTGCCTTGGACGCGTTCGTGCACCCCGAGGCGTTGGCGAATATGGAGTAGTTCTTGACTCCTTCGACCTTGTCGGAAAAGTTGAGGAAGAGCTGGTACTTGTCGCCCGCCGGGAACGCCGTCGGCGCGTATGCGGTGCCGTTCTGCAGCGTTATGTTGACGTGCTGGTCCACGGGATAGATTTTCGACGTGCTGTCGGTGGAGACGTTGTCGTCGGCCGAAACGTTGTAGACCACGAAGCGCACGGTGACGTTGTCCTGCGACGAGTACTGGCGCCAGCCCTGGGGCTCGAGCACGTGGATTCTCAGCACGCAGTTCGTTGCCGCGGCGGCGAGGGCGGAAAGCAGGAGCATGCACATTATTGTTTTCTTCATCTTGCCTTCCTCCTCGCCAAAAGCAGCGCCAGCAGGCCGGCAAGCGGCACAAGCATCAGGTCGTATTCCGGCAGCATTCCCTGGCTGGCCTTGGCTTCGAACACCGTGTAGTAGTGCGTCTTGGAGTCCTGCAGGCAGTCGGTTGCCGAGGCGGTAATGGTGAAGTTGTAGGGCGCGGGCTCGTCCGCAGCGTAGGCGATGGAATACACGCTATTGGCGTCGGGCGCCAGCTGTTTCGTCGAGCCGTTGAAGAACGAGAACACCACCGAGTCCGGGACGACCTGGCGCTGGCCCACGGACCTCACGGAGGCGTTGATTGAAACGGTCTGGCCGACTTTGTAATAGGCGCCGTCCTGCGGCGCCATCACCTGGATCCTCAGTACGCAGGCGGTTGCGCTGATTGGCGGAGTCGGC
>CAYVQS010000138.1:0-3108 GCA_964453195.1 Microcaldota archaeon
ACACGGCCTCGGCGGAAATGGGCCCGTTGATGATGGTGCAGATTTCGTCGACCGTCTGCTTGAAGTCGCGGCCCTCCTTTGCTATGAGCGAGGGATTGGTCGTGACCCCGGAGATTACGCCCCAGGACGCGGCCTCGCGGATTTCGGAAACGTTCGCGGTATCGATGAAGAGTTTCATGTTTCAAAACCACCTTGGAAAATTATTTTTTTCGCTTAATCGTTTCTTCTACTTTCTTGGCAATGGCATCGCTGGTCAGGCCGTATTTTGCGAGGAGTTCGTCGGGCTCGCCGGACTCGCCGAAACTGTCCTGGACTCCGACGCGCCCCAGGGGGACGGGATAGTTTTCGGAAAGCACTTCGGCAACGGCAGAACCCAGGCCGCCGATGACGTTGTGCTCTTCGCAAGTCACGATTGCGCCCGTGTTCTTGGCCGCCGAAATTATCGCGTCCCTGTCCACGGGCTTGATGGAGGACGCATTGTAGACCGAGACGAGAATGTTCTTGGCTGCAAGCAGTTTTGCGGCCTGCAGGGCCTTGTCCACCATTACTCCGCAGGCGAAGACCGAGGCGTCCGCGCCCTCGCAAAGGACGTCGAATTCGCCCAACTTGAATTCGTGGCCTGGGCAATAGAGCACGGGCGCCTTGGAGCGGCCGAGGCGGACGTAGAACGGCCCCTTTTCACGCGCCACGAACAGGACGGCCTGGCGGGTTTCGCAGGCGTCGGCGGGGACGATGACGCGCATGTTGGGAATCGCGCGCATAATGGCAATGTCTTCCAGGGCCTGGTGAGAGCCGCCGTCGGGGCCGACGGTGAGACCGGCGTGCGTGGCGACTATCTTGACGTTGAGCTTGGGATAGCACACGGTGTTGCGGATTTGTTCCCAGGCGCGCCCCGTGGCGAAGACGGCGAACGAGGACGCGAAGGGAGTCTTGCCGCTGTAGGCGAGGCCGGCCGCGGTGCCGACCATGTTCTGTTCCGCGATTCCCATGTTGAAAAAGCGGTTGGGGAATTTCTTGGCAAAGACTTTGGTCTGGGTGGCGGCGGCGAGGTCGGCGTCGAGGACGACGACGTTGGGGTCCGAGTCTCCGAGCGCGGCCACTGCTTCGCCGTAGGCGTCGCGCAGCGCGACTTCGGATTTTTCCTCGGACAGTTTCGGGAATCTTACCATAAAACAATCACGATTGCTGGGGCTCGATTCCCAGGGCGACAAGTTCTTGGATTGCCTGGGCGGCTTGTTCTTGGCTTGGGGCCTTGCCGTGGAATTCGACCTTGTGTTCCATGAACGACACGCCCTTGCCCTTGACGGTTCTTGCGACTATTGCCGTGGGCTTTCCCTTGGTTTGGCCTGCCTTGTCGAGGGCGGCGAGGATGGAATTGCAGTCGTGCCCGTCAATCTCTATCACGTGCCAGCCGAATGAGGCGAATTTTTCGCACACGGGCTCGACGGTCATGACTTGGGAAGTCGCACCGTCTATTTGGAGGCCGTTGACGTCGATGATGGCGCAGAGGTTGTCGAGTTTGTAGTGTGCGGCGGCCATTGCGGCTTCCCAGACCTGGCCTTCCTGGCACTCGCCGTCGCCCAGGAGGGCGTAGATGCGGGAAGAAGAGTGGTCGAGTCGGAGGCCTATGGCCATTCCGCTGGCAATTGACAGGCCCTGGCCCAGGCTTCCGGTCGAGGCGTCGACGCCCGGCGTTTTCTTGGAGTCGGGGTGGCCTTGGAGCATCGAGCCGGTCTTGCGGAGGGTGGAAAGTTCTTTCTTGGGAAAATAGCCGCATTCTGCGAGGAGGGCGTACAGGAGCGGGGCGGCGTGGCCTTTGCAGAGCACGAAGCGGTCGCGGCCGGGCCACTTGGGGTTGGCGGGGTCGTGGTTCATTTTCGAGAAGAAGAGGCAGGCGCCGATGTCGGCGGCGGACAGCGAGCCGCCCGGATGCCCCGATTTGGCTTCGGCGAGCATGGAGATTATGTCGCGGCGGATGGAATTGGCCCTGGAGGACAATGCTTTTGCGTCGTTGGTTTTTTGGAAAACTGCCAATTCGCCCACCAGAAAACAGAACCTATGAATAACGTAGGGGGAATTGGTTAAAAAAAGGTTTTGTGGATTTTTTCGCGGGTAACCGGGGCGCCGTCCCTGTCGCCGACGGGTTCGATGTGGATGAGCGCGTCGGTGGACGGCCCGAGGGCCTTGACGAGGCGGGCCTTGACGCGTTCCGAAATCGCGTGCGCGTCCCTCAGCTTCAGGTCGGGGGCGACTTGGATGTGGACGTCGAGGTCGATGGATTTTTCAGAGATGCGGGCGCGCAGGTGGTGGAAGCTGTGCACGCCTTTTTCCGCAAGGATCTCGGTTGCAATCAGCTGCAGGGTTTGCTTGTCGGGGGCGATGTCCAATAGCTGGTTGATGGACTGGCTGCCGATGGAGTAGGACACGCGCAGCATGAAGGCGCCGAGAATGACTGCGGCGACCGAGTCGGCCCAGGGCGCGCCGAAATAGGAATAGGCAACGAGGCCCAAAAGCGCGGAGGAGTTTTGCAGGATGTCGGACTTGTAGTTGGCGGCCGCGGCGGCCAATGCCGTGCTTCCCAGGTTGTGGCTTTGCTTCTGCAAATACCGCGCCAAGAGGACGTCGACGCCGATGGTGAAGAACATGATTGCTATGTCGAATAATCCTATGGAAAGCATGACCGGCGAGACCAGGCGCTTGACTGCCTCGAAGATGATGACGAAGGCGGTGAACGTGATCAGGGCTATTTGGGCGAGAGAGGCGAAGTGCTCGATCTTGCCGTGGCCGTAGGGGTGTTCGGGGTCGGCGGGCTTGGCCGCTGCCTTCATGCCAAGGTATGCGAAGCCCGCGCCAAGCAGGTCGAAGCAGGTGTCGAAGAGCGAGGCCGCGACCGCGAGGCTGCCGGTCATTAGGACGACGAAGCCCTTGAGGGCAATCAGGCCGAGGTTGACCAGGACGAGGTTTTTCGCCGGGCCGGCTTTTTCTTCGGACATACGGGAAAACCAGGCTTTGGCCGCTTAAAAGAGTTTGGAAAAAATGAAGAAGGAGGAGGAAAAAGGGAAAAGAAAAAGGGCCCGCCTTGAAATCAGGCGAGGGAAATGAGGCCTG
>CAYVQS010000139.1:0-710 GCA_964453195.1 Microcaldota archaeon
GATTGTGGAAGACGAAAATGGCGGGTCCCGGTTCCGGCCCGGGATTTATAGTTTTTTCTGGGGTTATAGTTGGCGAGGCAAAATGAAAATCGCCATTACCGGGGACTTCCACCTGGGCCATTCCGAGGACGCGCTTGAGCAGGCGGGCCAGGCCATGAACAAGGCCGAGGCCCTGGCCGACGTCGTCATGGTGGCCGGCGACATCTTCGACCACCGCGTGCCCAAGCAGGAGACCGTGAACGACGCCATACTGCTTTTTTCCAGGATTGCAAAGGACTTTTCCAAAAAGAACGGGACGAGAGTCCTGGAAATAGACGCCGAGGGCAACGAGAAGGAGCTTGGGGGCGCGCCGCCGGTGGTAGTGATTTTCGGCACGCACGAGAGGCGCACCAAGGGCCTGGTCAACGCCGTGCAGCTGCTGGACTCCGCCGGCGCGGCGGTGAACTGCCACGGAGCCAAGATTGCGGTAGAGAAGGGCGGCGAAAAGGCAGTGTTCCAGGGATTGGGGGGCGTGCCCGAAGAGTACGTCAAGAAGATGCTGAGGCTCATGGAATACCGGCCCGTCAAGGGCGCGTTCAACGTTTTTGTCTTCCACCAGACGATGAAGGAGCTGATTCCGATCGGCGACGAGTTCCTGACGATGCAGGACTTGCCCGACGGGTTCAATTTGTACGTGGACGGCCACATCCACTGGCACCACGAACTGAAGG
>CAYVQS010000139.1:720-3062 GCA_964453195.1 Microcaldota archaeon
GACGCTCGTGATTCCCGGAAGCACAACAGTCACGCAGATGAAGAAGAACGAAATGGGCGCGAAGGGAATAGTGGTTTTCGACACCGCGACGGGAAAAAGCGAGTTCGTCGAAATCAATTCGCGCCCCTTCGCCTACGAGGAAATAGAGTTCAGGGACGCGGGGATTTCCGAAGTCGTGAAGAAGACCAGCGAGCGGCTGGCGGAAATTGAAAAAAAATATGCGGGAAGGCAGCCGATGGTGAAAATCAAGCTTGTCGGGACGCTCGCAAAGGGCCTGCAGAACTCGAGCATCGACCTGGCGCCGTTGGAAAAAGAGCATTCCGGCAAGATAATGCTGTCAATCGACAAGGCGCTGGAGTCGCAGGCCCTGAAGGAGAAGATTGAAAAGATTCGCGCGGGAAGGCAGGAACGCAAGAGCGTGCAGGAAATGGGAATCGAGATCCTGCGCGAAAAACTGGGCGGCGCGTCGCGCGAGGACGCAGAAGAGCTTTTCAACGCGCTTGCCGAGGGAGACGCCGAGAAGGCGCTGGCCAAGCTTTAAAGGCGGGTTTTTTCAAGAAACTGAATGAAGGAAAATGCCCCGCGAAGCAAACATTGCCCGTCTTGAAAAGAGGATTGGCGGATTGCACGAAATAACGCGTGCAGTGGCCGAAGGCAAAGCAATCAAAGACCAGTTGGACGAGCCGCTCAAGAAAGTGCTCGAAGATCTTGACCCGCTTGTAAGGCAAAACCACGGAAAAAGCCCGGAACTCTTGGCTTCTGTTTCCAAGGTTGTGCGGGATGCCAGAATTCACCACGTGGTCGGCCAGGCAATGGGCGCGGGAAACGAAGCCGCTTGTCGCATCCTGCTTGAAAACAGCAGGCACGAAAACCGCGAAGTGAGGCAGGACGCGGTTCCGAACCTTGGCGCAGGCATTTCGATTGCGCGGGAAAACAACAATCTGCACAAGATAAGCGCCGGCAATGCAATTGGCCGCCTTTGCGAAATGGTAGACCACGACCCGGATGGGCGGCTGGTTTTCTCGGTTTGCTCAACGCTAATCCACAACGGCTGCAGCGGCAAAGTCCTCGACCCGCTTGGAGAACGCGCATTGAACACAATCCTGAAAGCGGCCAAGAGCGAAAAACCTTACATCAGCCAAGCGGCTTGGAACGCCCTGTCGAGCAATCTGCCTCGGATTGACCTTAGCGAGGATCCAAGCATCCAGATGAGCGTTTTGAGGACGGGAAAAGATTTTCTGTACGCGCACGCGCACGCGGAAAAAGCAATGCGGGGAATCGGACAGCCCAAAGAAAAGCCGATTAATGGCTTCTTGTTCGACGGAGACCCTGCAAAAACCTGGGCGGGCCTGGCAATCGCCAGCGCCCTGGAAAAACTAGGGAATAGCGCCATTTCGCATGCGCAACAAGAAGAACTGCAAAGGATATCCGCGTTTCACATCATAGAACAGAAGCCAGGCGACCGGATTGGCGCATTATACCTGCTTGGGCACCTGCCGCCAACAATCACTAGGAAAAGCGAGGCGCTCTTGAGAAGGATTGCCCGCGAAAAAGCGGACGTAGAAGTTCACGGAGGCGGCGCAGTACTAAGAAGCAAAACCCCCGGCGAGATGACAAGATACCACGAAATAATGCTCGCAAGGGAAATACTGGCCGGCCTGGAATAGCAGGATAACTAGTTTTTGAGAGCGGCTTCGACGGCCTCGATTGTTGCCGCGACAACCTTGGGCTTGTTGGGACGGGAGGGGCGGATTCCTGCGAGGGAGCCCAGGTGATAATCCACCGTGGCGCCGGGGTCTTTCAAGAGGTTGCCCGTGAGGATGCAGGCCACCGATTCGTGCGGCTTGATTATGCCTTTTGCCGCAAGTTTTTTTGCGCCGGCGACGGATGCCGCGGAGGCGGGCTCGCAGCCGATTCCGCACGCGTCCACCACGGCCTTGGCGTCCATGATCTCCTGGTCCGACACCTGCTCCACCACGCCGCGAGAATATTCTATTGAACGAAGGGCTTTTTTCCAGGAGACGGGATTGCCGATTCTTATGGCCGTGGCGATGGTCTCCGGGTTTTCGACCGGAACGAGCCGTGCGCCCTTGTCCTTGGAAAAACGCTGCCAGAAGGAATTAAACGGGTTCGCGCCCTCGGCCTGGATTGCGGCAATGCGCGGGACTTTTTCGATGAAGCCCAGTTCCTTCAATTCGCGCAGCGCCTTGCCGAACGCCGAAGTGTTGCCCAGGTTTCCTGCGGGGACCACTATCCAGTCGGGCGCCTGCCAGCTAAGTTGCTGGACCAGGTCGAAGACTATAGTTTTCTGGCCTTCAAGGCGCCACGGGATGATTGAGTTG
>CAYVQS010000140.1:0-1417 GCA_964453195.1 Microcaldota archaeon
AACCTGCTTGCGGACAAGAAAATCAGCATCCGGCAGGTGTATGCCGAGGACCCGGAACTGTTCGAGAGCCCGAAAATGACGCTGGTGACGGAAAAGCCGGTGCCGGGAACGCTGCTGTCCGAGTTTCTCAAGATTCCGGGCGTGACGAAAGTGTCGCTTTCGTAGGACTCATTTGCGGCCGACGGGCAAGTGCTTGTCGAAAAAGTCGCGCAGTTGCGGAACGTGGCCTTCCTGTTTTACGTAGAGGGCGAAGGCGCCGCCGCGGATGGGATAGGCCGGGACTTCGAGCAAATGGCCGTGCTCTTGAAGGAGCAGTTCGAGGACTTTGGGGTCGGAAACCCTGCGCATGGGGTGCTGCGCGCCCGGCGCAATGACGTGGACTGCGCTTATGGGCCCGTGCTCCTTCTCGTGCTCCTTGACGTATTTCTTCAGGTCGGGAAGGTCGTGGGGAAGGTGCGCGTTGCCGTGGAACCTGCCCGCGACGATGCCGCCAAGGGACTTCCCGCCAAGCCCGAACAAGCCCATAGGAAAAAAGAGTGAAAAACCACGCTTATATTTTTTCGCCTGCACAACAATTGTTCCGGAAAACAGTCCATCTTGCCGAGGTGGCGGAACCCGGTATCGCGCTAGACTCGAGTGACCTCTTTCTTTTGAAAAAGAAAGACCTCAACGAGAAAGAAAACTCGTTACCCGAGCAATCTAGTGGCCGCAAGGCCTTACGAGTTCAAATCTCGTCCTCGGCGTAAAAAGACGTCGTATTGTAACGCCCTAACGGCTCCTAATAAACGAGAAAGGAGGAGCATACGTTATGGCGTCGAATTACGACATCTACAACCTGAAAGGGAAAGTAGACAACTACATCGAACGAATCAAGAACCGGGAGCCGGAAATCTGCGATTCCAACCGACAGTACATCCTCTCTTTCTTCGACTACTGCTACGCCACGGGCCTGAGCCACGCCCGCGTGGTCATCTACGCCTGCCGCCTGATTCCCATAGCCAAGATGCTGGGCAAGGACTTCAAGGAAGCGACCAAGGACGACATTCAGCGAGTCGTCGGCCAGGTCGAGCGCAATCCGCGGTATAGCGTAGGAACCAAGAACTTCTACCGAGTCACGCTGAAAAAGTTCTACAAGTGGCTGGAAGGCGACGGCGAAACCCACCCGGACAAGGTCAAGTGGATCAAGACCAGCGCTAGAGGCAGCGACAGAATGCTTCCCGAAGAGCTTCTTTCCCAAGAAGACATGCGGAAAATGATAGAAGCCGCGGTAAATCCCCGGGACAAGGCGCTTTTGGCGGTACTTTTCGAGTCCGGCTGCCGGATAGGCGAACTTGCGGGCATGAAAATCAAGCACGTCTCTTTCGACCAGCACGGCGCCATAGTAATGGTGAACGGCAAGACCGGCGCGCGGCGGGTG
>CAYVQS010000140.1:1427-3048 GCA_964453195.1 Microcaldota archaeon
GGCTGGAATCCCATCCTTGGAAAAAAGACGGGGACGCGCCGCTTTGGCCGCGCCTGACGGGGCGCTGGAGGGGTCAGCCCATGCGTTACCAGACCATCCGCATGCGTATCCAAGTCATCGCCAAGCAGGCGGGAATAACCAAGAGAGTCAATCCACACAGCTTCAGGCACGCCCGCGCAACCCAGCTCGCGAGGATGGGCTTGTCGGAACTCCAGCTTTCAAGCCACTTGGGCTGGGTGCCGTCCACGCGCATGGCCGCCACGTACGTGCACCTGGCCGGCCGCGACGTTGACAACGCGCTGCTGAAAGCCTACGGCATAGAAGTCAAGGAAAACAACAGCGAAAAAATACCCTGCCCGCGCTGCTCGCAGGAAAATTTCTCGAACACAAGTTACTGTAGCCGCTGCGGAATGCCCCTCAACATGAACGCGGCAGTCAAAGTCGAAGACAAACGACAAGAATTCGAAGACAAAGTCGCGCCCTTCATGGAGCTGCTAAAATCCGATCCAGAACTACGGGCTATTATCTCCAAGAAACTAGCAACTCACTAGTTCTTTGAATAGACCACTATATTTGGAACATTTATCGGGAAACCCGTTTTGTCATAAATGGGACGTATGGCGTTCTTCCGATACCGGGTTCTTGACGTCCTCGTTAGTTGCGAAAGTTCTTTCTTAGTCAGTGGCCTTGTTCCTGATCTTAGCCAACGCAGCACATCTTTTGGGCTAGTTGAGACATTCTTGTTCAGCTGAACGGCGACTTGGCTAAAAAACGTAGAAACATAGCGATCAATTTCTTTGTTTTCTTCTTCTGAGAGTTTAGCTCGCTTATCTTCTGAGGTAACAGACGCGAGAGAAGCAAAAGCCAATTGGCGAATTGTTGATCCTTTGGATACGGTCGTTTTACTTATGCCTGCTCTGTGAAAATTATGCTCGCGTATTCGTACCGGCCCATTCCCGGATGAAATGAGTTCGCTGTTGAACCTAACGCTTGGCCTAAACCAAGGCATATGCGTCGCTTCTTTGAGCAGAAAATCCGAGCAGAACCTTTCGAGATGTGGAAACGTTTTAGCAACGTCCAATATTTTCCTATGTAATCCGACGGCACCCTTATCTGAAATCAGCAAAAGATTCACGGCCATGATTGCTTTGGGGTTAGGTTCGTAGCGCCATACGCTAATTCGGCCGAAATGATTCTTCTTTAGTTTTTTTAGGGCCGTTTCAGATAACGGAATCGATGCTTTGCGTATTAGCAGGCCTTCTTCGTAAAGTCTACCGACATACTCGCTTACCTGCTTGTAACCTTTGTCAAGGTATTCGGACACTTTCTTCGGAGTATCTTCACCCCTGCACACCGAAAGAAAAACCTGGAAGTAGACCGGACTATCAAGTATTCCCACAGTAACGCGTCGTTTGCCCATGTTTATCCGAACATTTATCCTATATTTAAGGATATTAATAAGCCTTGTTTCGGCTAAAGCCTTTATCAGATGCGAGGTATGGATAATGACTACAGAAGCACGTTACAAATGCGTTTTCAAAGTAGATAGCGCGCCGAAAAACGCTCCTCGAATTCTCGCCGGGTTGCCGCTTCAAGACAAATGTTTTTCCGCCAACGACGA
>CAYVQS010000141.1:0-3038 GCA_964453195.1 Microcaldota archaeon
GGGCGGCGACCGAGGCCGCGTCCATGTTGGTGGACTCTATCCAGAACCAGCCGAAGACTACGCACAGGAGTATGAGGACGAAGCCGTAGATGAACATTCGCGGGACTTCCACGACCGCGTTGCCGAGTATGTAGGACAAGTATCCCTGGTAGCCTCCCTGGACGAGGAGGGGCGACGGCATTGCCTGCAGGTATTAGGCGAGGCCGCAGACGGGCACGTTGGTGCCGGGGACGACGAAGAGGTTGTGGCCAGGATTGATGGAGCAGTCGAGGGGCTGGTTGTTCTGGTAGGGGCCGAACGGGAACGTCACTCCCGCGCCCGCCATTACCGAGCCGAGCAGCTGGAAGTTGAGCAGGACCGCGGACGCCAGGATGACGGGAATGTTGGAGACGTAGAGGAACTTGATCGGATAGCGCGCACCCAGGCCGCGGGCGCGGCCGTAGGCGAGTGGAAGCTCTATCTTCATTCCCTCGACGTAGACGACGATGAGGAAGACCGCGATGGTGAAGAGTATGGGGATGATTGCCCAGAACGTTCCCTGGGGGTTGCCGTTGGCAAGTGCGACGAGCGCCTGCGGAATCAGGCCCACGGGCGTCGGGTCGGAGCTGCTGGGCTGCGGGAACGGGTTGAGCGCGCCGACGAATATCTGCTGCGACACTCCCGCGGCGATGAACAGCGAGATGCCGGAGCCGATTCCGTACTTCTGCACGACTTCGTCGAGGTAAAGCAGGATAAGCGAGCCGAGCGCGAGCTGGACGGCGACCAGAAGCCACGGGACCCCGGCGGTGACGGGAATGTAGCCGTTGCCCCCGCCGAGGGGAACGACGTAGATTATGCCTTCGAGGAAGCTGAGGCCGATTGCGAACAGTTTCTGGATTCCCTGGTAGAGGCGCTTGTTCTCGGGCTTGGACAGGTCGAGCTTGAACAGGCCGGCGCCGGATGCGAGCTGGAGGAAAATGGAAGACAGGACGATGGGGCCGATTCCCGCGGTGATTATTGAGCCCATCTTGCTTCCAAGCAGGATTTCGAGTCGCTCGAAGCCGCGGCTTACGAGGCCCGAGGCGCTGACGCCGTAGGGAATGACCTGGCCGAGTAGGAAGAAGATTAGGAGGGCGCCGAACGTCCACATCAGTTTTTCCTTGAGGGACTGCTCGCGCTCGGGGCGCTTGACTTCGGGAAGGTAGTCGGTTATTGCCCGCAGGAATTCCAGCATGTCATTCTCCTTTCATAGCCTTGCTGGCGCGGCCCCTGAAGAGGGGCTTTGGCGCCGGGGTGCCTTGCGGAACCGGAGGGGCAAGTGCAAAACCAGGAATACGGCCCTAGAGTTGCACGGTAGTAGTGCCGCCTGCTTTTTCAATTTTTTCCTTGGCGGACTTGGAAAAGGCCGCTGCGGAAACGTTGGCTTTCGCGGCGAAGGCGCCGGTGCCGATGACCTTGACTTTCCTGCTGGCGGGGAAAACGACGGAATATGCGGAGGAATCCTTCTGGTCCTTGGGCCACTTGCCTGCCGCGATGCCGTCCGAAAGCTGTTCGAGCGTGATTTGCGAAGAGGCCTTGGCGGCCTGGTTGACGAAGCCCTTCCTCAGGCTCTTGTGGAATCCGGCCTTGATGGTCTTCATCCACTTGTGCTTGTGGAATCCCGCGCGGCCCACTCCTCCCTTCGAGCCTTTTCCGCGGCGGTTCTTCGTGTTGCCGCCTCCGAAAGTGCGGTTGCCGTAGTGCTTTCTTTTCCTGCTTGCGATTCTTCTTGCCATATAGTATCACGCGGTAATTTCAAAACTTTTCAAGACTTTCAAACGAACGATTCAAAACAAAATCATACCATTCTGAGGACGAGTTCGTCCATTCCGTCCTTGCGAAAGCCGATGCTTCCCTTGGGGAACGGCCGCTTGATTTGGCCGAAGCCCGACCTTGGCGGGGAGAGGCGGAACACGGGCCTTGCGCCCTTGACGTCGCCGACCCTGGCCTTGCCCTCGGCTATTGCGGCCGCCAGTTCCTTGATGGACTTGAACTTGGAGTTCTTGGAAACGTAGTCGTCGGACAGCTTCTTGCCGTCTGCGATTTCGCCGCGCTTGGAAAGCAGCTGTTCGACCGCGGGGGCCGATATCGTGCCCCACGTTATGTAGTCCTTGCAGAGGTTGAGCATGCCGTTGAACGTCTCGTTTGCGGGGAAGACGGCGCAGTGGTTCTTGCGGGTGAATCCCAGCAGGACGAGGGTTTCGCGCACCTTGGAGCGCGCGCTCATCTGGCCGCGCACGAGGACGACGGCGAAGCTTTTCGAATCTTGTTTTTCGGACATAGGGACAAATCAACTCTTTAGGCTGCCTTTTGCTCTGCGGACGCGGCGGCCTCTGCCGCCACGGGCTCGGCGTTGGGTTCGGAAACCACTGCTCCCTTGGTCTTTCCCAACTGTGAGAGGGCGTCGATTGTGGCGAGGACGTTGTTGAGGATGTTCCTCGTGCGCCCCTTGGAGAAAGTCCACGCGTCGGAGACTCCCGCGAGGGCGAGGACCTTCTTGGCAGTCTTGCCTGCGACTAGGCCGACTCCGCGGGGCGCGGGCTTGATGGTGATTGCAGTAGAAGAGTTGCTGCCCGTGATTTCGACGGGGACAGAGTGGGCGGTTCCGCATCCGCATTCCCACGAGCCGCATCCGAGCGGGACGTGGACGAGGTGCTTCTTGGCGTCCTCGATGGCTTCGGCGATGGCGTCGCGGGTTTCGGGCGCCTTGCCGAGGCCGACCGCGATGTACCCGCGGCGGTTGCCGAGTGCGATGATTGCCTGCATTGCCATCTTGCGCCCGCAGGCGGTCATTCTCTGGGTGCTGCGGATTTCAAGCACTTCCTCGCGCAGGTCCGGCAGGAGGACGTCGACGATTTCCGACTCGAGGATCTTCTTGCCGCTTGACAGGACCGAGTCGATGGAAGTGATTTCCCCGGCTTTTACCTTGCGGCCGAGCTCGGTCTTGGGAACCCACGAATCGAGGTCCTTGGCAGTGCTGACGCGTTCTCTGTTTTGTTGGCGAAATTTCATTTAAACTC
>CAYVQS010000142.1:0-1189 GCA_964453195.1 Microcaldota archaeon
CGTCAGGCGGTAGATTTTCTCCCTGCCCCGCTGCTCGAACTCAACCAGGTTCTTGCCGTGCAGTTCCTTCAGCGCGGGGTAGATGGTGCCCGGCGTCGGCTTTTTCCCGCGGCGCTTTTCCAGTTCCTGCGCTATTTCGTCCCCCGACCTTTCCCCCCCGCTCAGAATCTTCAGGATAAGCACGCCTAGCATTCCCCTGACGTCGCAGCAAAGGGGCCGGGGCATTTTCAATCAAATCCTATTGGGCTTCCGATACTATTAAATACTAACCTATCGCATAACCAATATGTAATTATCGGATGTCCGATATGCTATGGGGTGGAAAAATGTCTGAAAACGAAAAGGCGCTTTGCGAATGCAAGGCCAAGAGCGCGGAAATCGCGTGCTTCGAGACGAAGGACGGCTTCCGCGTAGAGGGGAAGGGCAAGGGAGCCAAGAAGATGCTGTCTTGCTTCAAGGATTGCGGCTGCTGAATCGCGGCCGCAGGCCATGGCTTGTGGAGGTGAAAAGAAAATGTTCGGTCCCTGCCCGTTCTGCTAATAGCCAAGGAACAACTAAAGCCGCGAGGTAACTTCCCTTTTTGTTCAATTCAACTTGAAATCATCACTAGTGCTGCCAGGACGAGAAAGATGCCGAGCCACTGGTTCCACTCCAGCTTTTCCTTGAGGAAAACCACCGCGCAGGCGACCGTGACCGCGGGGAAGAGTGAGGAGATTGCGGTGGCGATTGCGGAAAGCTGGGTCTGGACGCTGAGGTTGTAGCACACGCTTCCGGTCAGGTCGAAGGCCGCGGCGCCTGCGAGGGGCCGCAGGTCGGGGCTTTTGGCCGCCTTGAACTTCTTGCTTCCCAGCAGGATGAATGCCGCCATGAACGCGGACAGCGCGACGTAGAGCAGCACGGTCGCCGGCAGCCCTCCGAACCTGAGCGCGACTGGCCGGAAGAAAATGAAGCTCGTGCCCCATCCGAGCATTGCGATTACTGCGTAGAAAAACCCGTTCTCGGTCTTTTTTCCCCCAGTTTTCAGGGCGGACCACTTCACGGAAACCAGCGCGACTCCGGCCACCGACGCGGCTATTCCCGCGGCCTGAATCGCCGAAAGCGTTTCGCCGAGGAAAACCACGGACAAAATCGCGGTCACCCAGGCGAAGCTTCCGGACACCGCGGTTCCCACCGAAAGTTTTCCCTGTTC
>CAYVQS010000142.1:1199-3012 GCA_964453195.1 Microcaldota archaeon
AGGCGGCGGCTCCCCCGCCGTTGAACAAGCCCAGAAGCGCGAGGTTGGCGAGGTCTTGCGAATCCATCTTCGAAAATGCCCCGGCGTTTCCCGTGGCAACCGCGGCGGCCGCGACCAGCGCGAGGCATATTAGGAACTTCTGGAGCGACGCGGAATACGGGCCGAGCCTGTCGATTGCGTCCTTTATCAGGAACTTGGCAATTCCCCAGCCGAGCGCCGCCGCGACCGCGAAGCCGATTCCCTCTGAAACGCCCATTTTTCATCAAGCCGACAGCAGGGCAAGCGATGCAAATACTATTGCCATTCCGATCCACTGGGTCCCCGAAATTTTCTCCTTCAGGAAGATTGCCGCAAGGCCGACCGTGACTGCGGGGAACATTGCCGCAATCGCCGTCGTGGTGCTTGCAAGCCCCGTAGTCATTGCTACGTTGTAGGACACGGTCCCCGTGACGTCGAAAAGCGAGGATGCGCCTATCCTCTTGTAAACCGTTTTTTTCGGCGAGTGCAGGGCGCCTTTTTTGGCCAGGGCAATCGCCGCAATGAGCGCTACGATCACCAAATAGTTGAGTATCGCCGTGTTTATCGGCCCGATTCCCATGGACAGCGGCTTGAAGAATACCATGGACGCGCCCCAGCCCAGCATTGCCAAGAGGGCGTAGCCGACGTTTTTCTCGAACTTTTCCCCCTTCGAGAGCGAAAAATGCTTCGCCGACACCAGGAATACGCCGGCGACCGACAGCAGGACGGCGAAGACCTGCAGGGCGGAAAGCGTCTCGCCGAGCAAGGCTGCCGAGGCAATTGCGGTTATCCACGCGAAGCTTCCAGAGACCGCGATTGCCACCGAAATCTTTCCCGTTTCGGCCGCCTTGTAAAAGCACGCGGTCGCTCCGCCGTTGAGCACCATCAAAAGCGCCAGGTCCCAAAGCAGCGGGCCGTCCATCGAGGCCATGCGGGGAAGTTCCCCGGCGAAAAAGCTGATTGGCAGCGCGAGCGCGGCGCAGAACGCGAACTTGAATACTGCCGTGGAATAGGCGCCGTTCTCGTCGATGGCCTTCTTTATCAGATAGGCCGCAGTCCCCCAACCCGCGGCAGCGGCTACGGCGAATGCAATCTCGTTCGACATTTCACTCCTTCTCCGCCTTGAGCACGAAAATTTCCTCGCCGTCGCCGAATTTCCGGGCAGCCACTTTTTCCACGCCAAATCCCTTTTCCTTCAGCACCTTTTCCGTCTCGCCCTTGTCCGACAGCGATGACTGGAGCAGCAGGACCACGCCGTCCTCTTCTAAGTGCTCTTCAAACCCATCGAGGAACCGTTCCGTTTCCCGCCTGCCGTTCTTCCCGCCGTCGAGGGCCTTGTTGTACTCGCCCTTGACCTTTTCGTTCTCCTGCGTCGGCAAATAAGGCGGGTTGAAACAAACAGTGTCAAACCTCTCTTTCGTCTTGGGAAACAGGTCGACGGCCATAAACTCGGTCTTGTCGCCGACTCCGCCGAGTTCGGCGTTCGCCCTGGCGCACTCTATTGCCCCGGCGTTCCTGTCGGTTCCCACCGCCAAGACCACTTCGTTTTTCCGCGCCGCGACAATCGCCTGGATTCCGCTTCCCGTCCCGACGTCCAGCACCTTTCCCCTCGCGTGCTTTCGCACGGCTTCGGCCAGGAGGAAGGAGTCTTCGCGGGGCTCGTAGACCTCCCTGGTTGTTTCGAACGACAGGCCGTCGTACTCCGTAATGGTCATAGGTACCTGTTTTATTGTTGTCCGTCGAAATTTTTAACAGGTAGTCTTGCATGGAGCAATACGTTTCCCAACTCGAAGAA
>CAYVQS010000143.1:0-2980 GCA_964453195.1 Microcaldota archaeon
GTCCCAAATTTTTCTGAGTGGCGGAAATAGGGATTGAAATGAAGACTACCGAGCTCAGAAAAATTTGGGACGGAAAAATCGCGGACGTTTCGCAGTAGCCTCAGAGCCTTGCCCTGCTTCTCAGCGAACTGATTTTGCCCAGAGCGGTTCCCTGGAGCGTGAATGCCTTGGCGTTGTCGAGTTCGAAAAGATTGTTGGACAAAAGCGGGCCGATGAAGTCCTGGGGAATCCTGCGGTTGAACGACGCGCCGCCGCACAGCTTTCCGAAGGCCGGAACGACTATCGCCTGCTGGCCCTCGCGCACTCCGCGGAACTGTATCTGCGGGTCCTCGGACTCGTGCACTTCGCTGACTATCCACGCCGGCAGCGCCGTGCGCGACCCGAGCGAATCGTAAAACTCCACCTGGGGATGGTTGTGGCCCATTATCAGGGCGTTGGCCTGGAACAATTGTTCGCCGGGCCAGGCGTGGCCGTGGCAGAGGCCGAACCGCTTGTTTTCCGCGTCGAGGACAAATCCTTCGGCCGGCACGACGTGGACGCAGTCGCCTTCGAGACGCTCGAGGCCCGAGTCGTGGTTGCCCTTGCAGACTATGACCTTCTTGAACTCGAGGGCGGCGAAGAACTCGCGCAGCATTTCCTCTTCCTGCGAATCCATGCCGGCCACGTCGTGCTTCAGGTCGCCGAGCACGACGAGGTGCTGGGCGCCGGTCTTTTTCTTCAGCGAATTCAGCTCGGCCGCGGCCGACAGGTGCTGGGGCCCGACCGCGATTCCCCGCTTGCGGAACTCGTACTCGATTCCAAGGTGCAAGTCGGCGACTATGAGGACCGAGCCTAGCTGGAGGGCCGGGGCGTTAGCGACGAATTTCATGAAAATTACCCTGAAGGAATATGGAATGTTCTGCGCAAAGCAGGAAGAAAAAGGTATTTATTAAGACGGAAAGTGAGAGATGGAAGAAAAGGTGGTTTTGTGGGTTTCGTCAACGACGTCTTCAAGTTCTCGTTTTCCTGGGTCAACAGGCCGTCCAACTATTTGTACGGCATGCTGGCGGCGGCCTCGCTTGCCGGCGGAATCCTGCTTTCGGCCTCGGCCGCGATGTATCTGGCGCAGGCGTTCATGGACTTCCTCGGCGACTGGTACCTGGCCGGCATCGGCGCGGCCATGCTGGCGGGAATGCTGGCAACCGTGTTCGTCTTCGCCGCGCCCCTTGCAATGATTTTCAAGAACGCGCTTGAATCCAAGGGGGTCAAGACGATAAAATACGGGTTTTCCGAGCACGTCGGGTTCTGCAAGACGTTCCTGGCCTACCTGGCGATGAGCGTGCTGAGCTGGAAACGCAAGGAGTTCCTCGCCGTCGCAGTCGCGGCAATCGCCGTGATGCTCAGCGGATACGAGGGGCTGCAGAGAATCGGCGCCGGCCTCGCGACAATCTATTCGTTCTCGTTCCTCTACCATCAGGTCCGGCTCTGGCCCTCGCTGTTCGTATATTTGTCGGGCGGAAAGGACGCGGCCAAATGCCTGGAAACGTCGTGGAAAATCACCGGGGACAACGAGCTTGACTTCGTCGGCGCCGCCTACGGCGCGACGCTGCCGTTTTTCCTCGCAGTTTCCCTCGCCACGCAGGTGCTGCCGCCCATAGTCGAAGACACCGGCCTTGCCGCCGGGGCCGCGCTTTCCAAGGACTGGGTGTTCCCCTTCACGGTCCTGGCCATAGTCGAGCTGGCGGCGATGATGTCCGTGCTCTACGCAGTGGCGGCAATCTACTGCAGCCTGGCCAGGGAAAAACGCGCGTAAAGAGTGTGGATCCAAATGGAGTTCGACGCAATAGCCGGAAAAATGCTTTTCAACGCAACCGCGTGGGCCGGGGAAAACAGGTGGCAGAGGCTTTATGCCGCGTTCGTCGCGCTGTCGGCCGCGTTTGCCGCGGTCGCGGGCGTAGCGGTTTTCGGAATGTTCTTCGCGGCCGGAAGCTTCGTGATGCCCGACGTTTCCCCGACCACGCTCGTCGGCCTCGGCGCCGCGGCGTTTGCCGTCCTGCTGGTCTTCGCGCTGGCCGGCACTTACCTTTACCTGAAGATGCTGCGGCACGCGCTGCGGTTCGAGGGATACTCGCCCGCCGAAGCCGAAGTCGAGGCGGTGCCCGGCTTCATCGCCCTCGGCATTTTGGCCGCTCTGCAAACCGTTTTCTGCTGGAAGGAAAAGACGTTCCTTGCGTTCGGAGTCATTTCCTGCGCGTCCATGGCGACCGGCGCGTTCATCGCGGCCAGGGGCGGAGGAGCCGCGGTGCTGGGCTACATAGTGTTGCTGCTTGGGGCGCTGGCGCTGCTGCCGTACTTTTTCGGAGTGGCCAAGCACTCGGTCAAGCTTTCCCTGGCGCCGTTTTATTTCGTCATGGGGCGCGGAATTTCAGAGTCCCTGCAAAAATCTTGGGACGCGACCGCCGGATGGGGATGGCGCATCCTCGGTGCCAGCGTTGCCTTTTACTTTGTGGTGGGGACGATCCAGTCCGTATTCAACCAGCTGGCGCAGTATGCTGCGGTAGTCCCCGAAGTGGGATGGGTAATCGCGCTTTGCATCTGGGCTTTGCCCGGCCCGGCCTGGCAGTTCGCAACCGCCTACGGCACGGCGGGGCTGTATGCCATAGTCGACGGCAGGAAAACGGGCCGCTGAACCGACCGCGGCCGGAAAGGGGAAAACGCGGGGCTAGTTGCCCAGCACTATTTTTTCCGCCTTGGCCATTGCCTTGCGTTTCTTTTCCTGGTGCCTCTTCAGGTAGTCCGCGACCACGTCGAGCGCGTACTTTTTCTTGCACTCGCCGCACAGGTTGGTTCCCGCCACGCACTCGGACGACATTTGCGAGAGGATCTTGTCGTCGGGCTGGAAGTGGTAGAACATCAGTTCGAACACGACGCACTTCTTGATTTCCCCGCCCAGCCGCCTCTGCTCTTCCGCGGTCGCGCGGCCGCCGGTGAAGGCCTGCAA
>CAYVQS010000144.1:0-1212 GCA_964453195.1 Microcaldota archaeon
CCACGCCCGAAGGGTTTTCGGGAGAAATGGAAACCGAAAATTCGCCCGCCGCAGAAGCCAGGCCGCTGACTAAAATCAAGAATGCCAGTGCTGAAATTAGCTTGTTTGCCAACCTAAACCCACCCCCCTAAACGGACCAGACTAGAAAATCTTGGGCGTTTAAATACGCTATGCCAGGAAATAAACAAGCAGCGCCAAGGCGTAGTTGACTATTATTATCCACGGCCGCTTTTCCACTTCCTCCTTGAACCACCACCGGCCTTTTACTCTTCTCTTTGAAACCGGATAGAGCAGTTCCTGGCCGTCCACCCACCCGCCCTTGTGCACCGGTGCGTCCAGCAGTATGTGCAGCCCCCAGCCGGCGACCAGGGCCAACTGGAACTCGCCGAAAAAAAGCGTTGCGCCGGCAAAACAAACCACCATCGTGACAAGCGAGTGGCCGGCGCGGTAGAACGGTTCTATTTTGGGAAAAAGTTTCCCGTAATTGCCTTTCCAATTCCGTCCAAACGCCATTAAGAAGAAAAGCGCGGGAATCCCGAAAAGCAGGTCGGGCAGCAGGCTGAACGCCGCGGCCTCCAGCTGCCACGGAAAGTGCTTGAACAGCGCGAATGCCCACAGGCCGTGCCCAAGCAAGTCCATTAACCTTCTTTTGCTTTGCCACTCTTTTTTAACTTCGCGCCACCCAAATCTGCAAAAGGTGGGTTTGTTTGACAAAGGCCTCCGCAGCAATTGTTCTTCTCCTGTTCGCTTCCCTTTTCCTCCTAGGCTGCACAGAGTCCAAGCCAATAAACTACTGCTCCGAAAAAGTGCAAACCCAGAGGATAGTGGACCAGTCCGGCTGTGACGCGATTTCGGACTGCGTCTGCCTCGGCGCGCGGGATTCTTCCGGCGCCTGCCTGCGCTGTTCCTGCCTGGAAACGTCCTACCAGTGCACCCAGCCCGAGGACGACGGCGGCGACGACTAGCCCGGCAAATGGTGTTATCTTCAAAATGGCTCTTTCCGCAAAATGGTCGCTTTCCCTCAAGGTCCTCCCGATCCTCTTTTTGGTCCTGGTCCTCAAGTTCGGCGCGCGCACATTGGGCCTCGAAGTCCTCTCGCTTTCCGCGCTTTTTACCAGCCTCGTCGGGGCCACGGTCTTCCTCCTGGGCTTCCTCATCTCCGGCGTGCTTTCCGACTACAAGGAAAGCGAAAAATACCCCGGAGAAATCGCC
>CAYVQS010000144.1:1222-2972 GCA_964453195.1 Microcaldota archaeon
GCTCGAATCCATTTACGACGAGGCCGTGCTCGCGTCGAAAAAGAAGGACTCCGCCGCGACCCGCGCCTTCCGCGAGTATTCCGTTTCCCTCGCCTCTTCTGTGCACTCGTGGTTCTACCGCAAGGCGCGCACCAAGGAGCTCTTCGCGAAGTTCTCCGGCCTCAACGACCACCTTGCGTCGCTCGAATCCGTGCTTCCGGCGGGCTCGGTTTCCCGGCTCAAGTCCGAGCAGTCCGGCCTGCGCAAGGCCCTGACGCGCGTGCACACCATCCGCGAAACCGCGTTCGTCTCTTCCGCCTACGTCATCGCCGAAATCCTCGCCTTTTTCGTGGTCTCCGGAATGGTGCTCATCAAAATCGACTCCCTCGAAGAGTCGCTCTTCTTCACCGCCCTCGTAACGTTCCTCCTCATCTACATGCTCTTCCTAATCAAGGACCTCGACGACCCCTTCGACTACCGCGAAGGCGGCGCAGCCGGCGCGGAAGTCTCGCTCAAGCCGCTGGAAGACCTCATCGCGCGGATGAAATGAAACAAAACAGGTGAATCTGAATTGGATTTGTTGAAAACCAGGCTGTTCGCGCTCTTCGCGCTTTCCCTCCTGCTGTTCGGCTGCGTTTCCCAGCCCCAGGCAGCCGCCGCGTCCCCCGCGCCGGAATCCCGCTCCACATCCCCCGCAATTCCCGGCGTTTCCCAGTCTCCTTCGGTTTCCGCCTTGGTCGTTGAAAACGGCGACTTTGTCGCCGTGGACTACGTCGGCACGCTCGACGACGGCACGGTCTTCGACACTTCCCTCAAGGAAGAAACGGTCAAGGCCAACCTCTCGCTTAGGCCGTCCTACGAGCCTCTTGGATTCAAGGTCGGCGCCGGCGAAATGATTTCCGGCTTCGACAAGGGCGTGGTCGGCATGAAGGAAGGCGAAGAGAAAACAATCCGCCTCGCGCCCTCCGAGGCCTACGGCGAGCCCGACGATTCCCTCGTCGTGACTTATTCCATAGGCAATTTTCCCGACGGCGCAACCGTTGGCGCAGCGGTCTATGCCGAGTCCGGCAGGCCCGGCAAAATCCTTTCCCTCAACGCCACGCACGGCACCATCGACTTCAACCACGCCCTGGCGGGCAAGGCCCTCAACTTCCGCATCATCGTGAGGAAAATTTCCAAGAAGTGATTTGGCATATGCTCTGGCAACTTTTTTCCCTCGCCCTTTTCAACGGCCTGATGCTGGGCCTCGCGCTCTGGCAGCAGTGGTCCGTGGTCGTCGTCCTCCTGGCCTATGTAGTGGAAAGCTTGCTCTTTTCCGTCTTCCTCGTCCCAGTAAAGGACTGGGGGTCCCGCGGCCGCGTGCCCCTGGAAGTCCTCCCGTTCGCCTTCATCAACATGGCGCTCCTGCTCTTCCTGTGCTTCTCGGCCTACACGTTCGACACCCCGCCGGGCCCCGTGCTCACCGCGGTCGTCGTGGTCCTCCTGGGCTTCTTCGTCCAATACGCCTCGGTCGAAGTCCCCAAGGAGCCGCTGCCCCACTACCCCACGAGGTGGGAAGTGTGGTTCCGCACGATTCCCGCGCTCCTCTCGGTCCTCCTGCTAAGCAGCCTAATAGACTCGTCCTCCTCGGTCGAGGAAACGTCGCTCGTCATCCTCGTCTTCTACCCCATCAAGACCTTTCTCGAAGTCGCCGCCCTGATTGCAAGGCGGTCGTTCCCCCAAATGCCGGTCCAGACCGCCCGCCTCAAGGCGCGGCGGCCCAAGAAATAAC
>CAYVQS010000145.1:0-2945 GCA_964453195.1 Microcaldota archaeon
TACGTCAAACAACGAGTCGAAGATTTAAAACAGTATTTGCCGCAGGAACCCCCGGCCTAAAAACGCGGCAGAAGGCATTTAAATTGGGGCAGGAAGTAATGAGAAACGGTAGAAATGAGGATTGCCTACGTAGACTGCGCGTCCAACGTCGTCGACGCTTTCGAAGCCTTTTCCCACAAGGCCGAAGAGGCCCAGGCCAACACTTCGGTCGCGCGGGCAACTGCGCCCGACTTCCTCAAGCTGCCAATATGCACCAAGAAGCTCCTTTCCGGCAGCGACCTCGCCGTAGTATTCCTGACCATTGACTCCGAGGACTGGCAGGCCATGGCGCTCGTGCACGAAAAAATGGTGGACGTCGAGCTAGCCACCGACAAGTACGTGTTCTTCTGCATCGTTTCAAGCGACGAGTACAATTCCAACGAACAGCTCGAGGCGCTCATTGAGCAACGGTACGACACTTTGTTGGAGCTAATAGTCAACGTGTTCAATTCCCCGGCCGCGGTGTCGCAGGTCATCGGCAACGCCGAACAGAGCCAGGCCATCGAGGCGTTAAGCGGCGCAATGGGAATGTTCTCCGCCCCGACACAGACGGAAGAAGGGCACGGCGAACTGCCGCCCGGCCCTGGCGGCGAAGAAGACGACGCGCACTCGCTGTTCTGATTTTCCAGCAGTTTCCGGTTTTTCAGCCCGCTTTTCCGAAAACTAGCCCCAGCATTCGAGGAACGGGGACGAGTACTTTTTCTGCAGCCGCGACTGGGGCAAAAGCCAAGAATCGGATTGAGGATATTGGCCGGGCTGCAGGCACACCAGGTCAACGGAATATTTGTCCAGTATGGAATGGCGCTGGGCAGGCGTGGCGCCGTGGAAAAAGTCGTAGGAGTCTTTCGCGCGCACAGCGCCGTCGGGAAGGCCTTCGAGAAACGCTCCTGCCACGACTTTTTTTTCGGCGTAGAGGGGAATGGCGTAGGATTCGTAGAACGGCGCCAGGACCGTAGTGCCGGGCAGGCAGGACAGGGACTGCAGCGCCGCCGCCTTGTCGCTTGAAATTGGCGGGGCGCGGTTTTGAATTGCGCCGTTGAGCGAAAGCAGGGCGAAGGCGAAAAATAGCGCGACAAACGCGGGCTTGAGGCCGGTGGAAAGCGAAGAGTAGAAGGACGAGAGGAACACGGCGGCGAAGAGTATTGCGACCGGAAAGAAATAGGCGAGCTGGCGGAACGGGAACGGCGCCAGGAACCCTAGGAGAAGCGGCGCTGCTGCGGCGGAGGCGAGGAAAGAAAAGTCGTGCCGGGAAATCCCCGTCTTGAAAAGAGTAATGGCGAAGCCCATCAGAAAAAGACCGAGGAGGATGGGGAGGAAGTAGTCGAATGCGCCGGCCTGGACGACCCACGGGTTTTGGATGGAAAAGTCTTTCGGGATTAGGAGGAAGTATGCGAGGCAGGGAAGAGAAATGGTTGCGGCGAGGGGGCGGAGGAGTTGTTTGTGGTTGAGGGCGGAGTAGAGCGCGATTACGGCCGTGGCCACGGCGAACGAGCGGTAGTGCGAGAACAAAAGCAGTACGAGGAAAGCGAACGAAGCGGAGTAGTTGCCGCGGAAGTACGAGAGGATTGCGGCGAAAAAGAGGACTAGGCCGAGGGTTTCGGAAATCGGCGTCACGAGCCGGAAGAAAAGCAGGGGCGCGAACAGGACGAGGGGCAAGGCGAACAGGCCGGCCTGTTCGTCGCCGAACTTCCGGGCAAAGGAATATACCAGGCCCAGGAGGACTGCGGAGAAAAGGACCGAGAGGACGACGAGGCCAAAGAACAGGTCGAGCTGGAAGACTGTGGCAACGGTGGCGAGGACGTAGTCGAAAAGCAGAGGATAATTGTAGGGAGTTTGCGGCGAGTAAGGCGTTGACAGGGGCTGGTTAGAAGCAACGAGGGACGCGACTCTTATCCGCTCGAAGGCGTCGGAGGTAATTGGCATGGAATAATTGGCGTGCGAATAGCAAAGCGCGAAGAGCCAGGCAAACAGCACGGCAGCGACGAGTAGTTTCCGCATCTTGCAAACCCAGATTAGCCATACGCGCAAATTTTTGGCCAAGAGGCTATTTTTCGTTGAGGGCGACGAAGGCCACGCTGAAAAGCGCCGGCGCCCACGCGCGCACAAGGTCCCAGGAAATCAGGGCCGCCGCTATTGCCGCGGAAGGGTGCTGGGACTGGAGCAGGAAAATGCCGACGAGCTCGGAAATTCCGAGGGCGTGGAACGGGGCCTTGGTAGCGAAGAACACTAGGAAAAACACGGCGATGGAAGTGTGCAGGCCGAGGGAAATGCCGAGGGCGAGGAAGACGGCGTGGAACGCGGCGAATTCGCAGGCCAGGGAAAGAAAGAGGAGCGCGAGGATGCAGGGCGAGGGAACGGCGAAGTGCCTGCGCATCTCGGCCGCGAAGAGGTTGATGCGCCTGCCGAACTCAAACGAGGAGAGAAAGGACTCGGCGACGCGGGGCTTGAACCGCGCGAACAGCAGGAACGCCGCGGCGCCCGCCGAGACTAGGACCGTGCCGAACGAGAGCGAGAGCTTTATCTGGTCGTCGAGGCCGGAGAGGAACGGATAGAACATAACAAGCGCCGCCGCGGCGACGAGAATCTTGTAGACCTTGGTGGCAAGCGAAGAAGCAAGGACCTGGGAAAACGACTTGGAACTCGACCGCGCGAAGAACGAGCGCATGAAGTCGCCGCCGATGCCGAACGGAGTCAGGTTGCCGGACATCGAGGCGAAGCTCGCCAGCTGCGCCTGGCCCACGGAAAACCCGCCCACAAGCGCCCACGCCCAGTTCCAGAGAAACACGCTTGCGATGAAAACCAGGAAAGCCGCAAAGAGGATTGCAAAATCCGCCTTTTCAAACGCGGCGCCGGCCCCGAAGAACTTGTAGATGGAAAACAGGACCAGCAGCGAAATGAGGACGTAG
>CAYVQS010000146.1:0-2914 GCA_964453195.1 Microcaldota archaeon
TGCTTGGGAAGACGGCAGGACCAGCTTCATCGACGACCGCATCACTTTTTCCATGATCGGCCTCGGCTTTTTGCTCAACCTCTGGGCGTGGCTGGGAATGGGTGACTGGAACTTTTTCGTTGCTTCCTGCCTGCCGGCCGCGCTGGTCTTGGCAGTCGGATATCTGCTCTACCGCTATGGCCAGCTTGGCGGCGGAGACGTTCTCCTCTTCGCCGGAATCCAGCTTTTGCTGCCGTTTTACCCTTTCGAAGCACTGGCGCCGGTGCAGGCCGCGCTTGGCACCGGCCTGCCGGAATTCGCGGCGGAAGTTTCGGCCAACTGGCCGCTTTTGCTGTCCGTGTTCGTGGCCAGCTCGGCGCTTGCAATGGTCGGAAGCGGGGCGCAGTACTCCTTTTTGCTGTGGAAAAAGCACAAGGACTTTAAGGGGCTGAAGCCGGACTGGCAAATGCTGCTGGCGGCGTCGGCCCTGGCGGTTCCCGCGCTGTTCTTCGCAAGCACGGCATTCTCCCCAATGCGCACGGCGTTCTTCGCCGCGGTCTTCCTTCCCGGCGTGCTTTTGGTGGGCTTCAAGAAACAGCTCATGGACGAAGTCATCGTCAAGAGGATAAGAATCGAGGAAATCGAGGACGAGGACATCCTCGCCATCGACAAGATGGACGCAAAAGTGGTGGAAAAATACGGCTTGGAAAGGGTGCTGACCAAGGAACAGGTGGGCCGGCTGAGGAAAATAAGGAAGGAGAAGAAGATTGCGCGGTTCCCGGTGTGCAAAACGCTGCCGCGCTTTGGGCCGTACATCCTGGCCAGCCTCGTGCTGACTTTGCTTGTGGGCGACGTGCTTTTCTGGATCCTGCTGATGTGAAAAGCAAGCGTTTTATTTGGGAAGCGAGTGCGTGTTTCGGAAACGAGGGTGATTTTCAAATGGCAAGGAAAACTTCCAAAAAAGCGGGAAAGAAGGCGCCCGGCGGCCTGGCGCGCTTCGCCAAGAAGGAGCACGGACTCGCGGTCAAAAAGTTCCACCGGCTTGTCGGCGCGTGGGGCGAGCACCTCAAAGACGAGGTAAGCCTGCACAGGAAAATGCTGTCAAAGAAGCACCTGCACCTGGGCAAGCACCTGGCCGAAACCGTGGCAATGCACAGGAAGTTCTTGAAGAAGCTCGAACGGATTTAGGAGGGGGTCTAATGCCAAAAAAACAGCAAAGCGAGTTTCAAAGATGGAGAAAACGACTCACTCTGGCCGAAAACAGAGAACGCGGCAGAACAGCCGAAGATTTTTACAAAATTGGCCGCTCTGCAGAAGGTTACGACGTAACCAGATCGCCAAAGGGAAAAGACTTTGTTGAAAGAAGAATCGATCCGTGGACGGGAAAAAAAGGAAAGGCGATTAAGGTAGAAATAAAAACGGGCAGAGCAAAACTCTCTAAACTTCAAAAGAAAACAATGAAGACTGCTAAAAAGAGATACAAAGTCGTCCGTTATGGACTGATCTGAACTACAGTTCATAATTAGTCGCTCACTCCCGCGTCCGAAAACAACGCGGTCGCCAAAAAAATAGTTCGTGCGTGCTTCCCCGTTCGGGCACTGTTGCTTCGACGCCCTTGCATCTTTTCTCAATCTATTCTACGCGCCCGCTTTTGCGGGTTAATCTTATATACAAGATTAATCTTACTTTTAGCGGGTGGTTGCTTGGCAGACGTATCGATTGGAAAGGTAAGCTCGCGGGGGCAGGTGGCAATCCCGGCGGAAATACGGGAAAAGATGCACTTGAAAGACGGCGAAAAAATCCTATTCTACCTGGAAGGCGACTCGCTGATGGTAAAGAAAATAACGTCGCTTTCGTGGGACGAAATAACCAAACCACTGCACGAAGCAAAGAAAAAAATCAGCGAGGACGAAGTCGTCGCGCTTGTCCACAACCTGCGAAAGGCGAAAGCATGATTCGCGTAGTCCTCGACACCAACGTAGTGGTTTCTGGACTTTTCTGGAGAGGAGAATCTTACCGCATAATCCGACTACTTAATGCCGGCAACCTCAAACTCGTGATTTCCCCGCGGATAATAGCCGAATATCTGCGAGTAGTACAAAGCGACGAAATACTCGAAAAAATAGGAGAAACACAGCGCCTTGCGGTTACGACCTCCGCCCACAAGCTATTGCTCGACGCAGACGTGGTGGAACCCAAAATCCGGTTGGACGTGGTCAAGGCCGACCCAGACGACGACAAATTTCTAGAAGCCGCGCTTGCGGGAAAAGCAAAGTATTTGATTTCAAAGGACAAGCGCTTGCTCAAAATAGGCGCTTACGAAGACGTGCGGATAATCACGCCCGAAGCATTTCTAGAACTGCTCTAGAGCTCGTGCGTGCTTCCAAGTTCGGGCACTTCGGCCTTTACGCCTTTGCACCTTTTTTCGATTTCTTCGGCGAGTTCGAACGGCGCCTGGCCCTCGCCGTGCACGACGAAGACCTTCTTGAGGCCCTTGATGGACTTGGCGAACGACACCAGCTCGGGGTGATCGGCGTGGCCCGAAAAAGGCGCCTGGTCGACCTCCAACCGGATGTCGATTTTTTCGTCGTCGATTTCAAGCTCTTCCGTCCCTTCGAGAAGCGCACGGCCCCGCGTGCCCTGGGCCTGGAAGCCCACCAAGATGACCTTGTTCTTCTTGTCGTTGCCCAGGCGCTTGAGATAGGTCAGCACCGGCCCGCCGTTGAGCATGCCGGACGTGCAAAGGATAATTGCCTCGTTCTTCTCGAACACGTCGGACTTGTCCTTGGTCTGTGGAATCAAATAGGCCTCGGACTTGAACGGGTCGTCGTCGGAAGTCAGGATGCGGTGCTGGATTTCCTTCTTCAAATAGATGGCGTTGTGGCGGTGGATTCGCAGCGCCTTGTTGATCATGCCGTCGAGGAAAATCGGCGAT
>CAYVQS010000147.1:0-2848 GCA_964453195.1 Microcaldota archaeon
AGGCACTCGTGCGCCTCGCCTTCAGCAAGACCTTCGGAAAAGAAGTCGAGCCCCTCGACGAGAAAAACCCCGCCCACTACAACCTCGTCGCCGTCTGCAGAAAATGAAAAAGCCTCCGGCGAGATTCGAACTCGCGACGTCTTGCTTACAAGGCAAGCGCTCTACCAGGCTGAGCCACGGAGGCGGCTATGCAGCTGCTTGGAAAAAAGAATTGGGCCTTGGCAAGCATAAATGGGTTTTGAAAAGATTTTTCGCGTCTTTTTCGGCGAAAAAATGTTTTTTGGCACGAGGCCCGCGGAATTTTCCGCGAAAAATGAAAAATCCGCGTCGTGGAATTTTTTGCGAGGCAAAAACGGAATTTTTATAGAAACCTTTTAATACTACGGATAAATGATTTAAAACGGTGAATTCCCAAATGGCAAAGAAGAAAAAGAAAAAATAAAACCCAAAAAGCTTGAAAAAATTCAAGTGTTTTGATTCTCTCGTTGCATTTCATCTTTCTTTTCCCGCGTCCCGGTCCTCGTTTTCCGTCGCAAATATATTGCTTTACGCCCATCTACTAGCCGGCTGGTTTAATGTTCTAAGCGGCTGGCTCGCCATCCGCCTCGGCCTCGTCGTCGGAAAAGAGGGAAAAGTGGTTTCCTACGAGTGGCGCGAGGACTTCGCCGAACTCGCCGAGAAGAACGTGGCCAAGGCCGGCCTCGCGGCGTACGTCGAAGTCAAGCGCAAGAGCGTGTTCGACGGAATCGACGAAAAGGAAGTAGATCTAATTACCCTCGATTTGGCGGACTCGGAAAAAGCCCTCCCGGCCGCGTTCGCGGCCCTGAAGCACGGCGGGTTCGTGGTCGGATACTCTCCCAACGTGGAGCAGGTGCGCCGTTTCGTCGACGGGGGCCTGGCGTGCGGCTTCGAGCAGTTCCGCGTGGTCGAGACCATCGAGCGCGAGTGGCTGGTGCGGCCTCAGGGATGCCGGCCCGCGACCATGGGGCTTTTCCACACCGCGTTCCTGTCGTTTTTGAGAAAGCCCGCGCCAAACGCGAAGCCGAAACCGTCCGGGGAATAGTTTTAATTCGGCGGCCGTCCACTAGTTTTTCATGAGACTCTCGCGCGCGGCCTTGTTTCTTGTGTTCGCATCCGGCCTCGCTTCGGCGCTTTGCATCTGCCCCGGAGGCCCAACGAGTTCGGAATGCCGCCAGTGCGGCGGAGCGAGCGCGGGCGGAGACGTCTTGAAACAGTTCGGGGGCAGCCTCGCCGCGCTTGCGCAGGAATGCGGCGTTTCGGAACAGGCGATTCTCGACGCCAACGGACTTTCGGCGGGCGCGAGGATAGAGACTGGCAGGATGCTGAGGATTCCGGGAGGGACTTGCGCGCCGGACCAGCCGTCAACGGGAAGCGACACGGGCCCTGCAGGCGGCGGGCCGGCGGCGGCCGCGTGCGGAATAAGGTCGGCAGTCCAGAACCCCCCTGCGCCGGCGGGATGCAAGAGTTTTGGCGGTGCGAGAATCAACACGGTTCCTTCCCGCAACGGTTTTTACTACCTGACTTACTTCGGCTGCAGCGGGGGGCGCGGCGACCCGGGGGACAATTGCATCGGCGCGTGCCCGATGGTGGGCTCGATACTGACGACGAAGGGAATCAAGAAGCTGGACACTTCAAGCTACAAGGCCTACGAGGAGAGCCTGGCCTATTTTTCAGCGAACAAGAACGAGTACGGCTGCAACGCGCGGCTGAAGGTCACGAACCCGAGGACGGGGCAGGCGGTTGTCGTGAAGCCCACCGACGCCGGCCCGGGCTGCCAGGTGCAGCACAAAGGAGTAAAATTCGACGTCTCTTACGTCGCCCAGCAGGCAATAGGCAACCCCAACGTAGTGAAAGTGGAAAGGGTGGCGGACAACACTCCGATCGGGCCCGTCGGGTCTTGCCGCTAGAAAAAACATCCAGCCAATTCGCGCGGGCAAAAGCCCAAAACGTTTTAATTGGCGCAGAGCCACTAGTTCTTTCATGAAACTTGCGCGCGTTGCGCTGTTGTCCGCATTCGCAGTCCTGGTGTTCGCATCCGGCCTCGCCTCGGCGCTTTGCATCTGCCCGGGCGGCCCGTCGAGCGAGGAATGCAAGCAGTGTTCGGCCGGCGGATCCGCAACGCCGTCGGGCGGCGACGTCTACAAGGCATTCAAGGGCAGCCTCGCCGCGCTCGCGTTGGAGTGCGGCGTTTCGGAACAGGCGATTCTCGACGCCAACGGACTTTCGGCCGCAAACACCATCCAGACCGGCGCGCGGCTGAGGGTTCCGGGAGGAGTCTGCGCGTCGGACGCTTCGGCGGCGCAGGTTTCGGCGGGTTCCGGCTCCTGTTACTTGGACCAGATAAAAGAGGAGGCGAAGCGCCAGGGCCTTGACCCGTGCCTGATCCTCGCCATCATGCAGACGGAAAGCGGCTGCAACCCGCGGAGCGTTGGCGGAGACGGGGAATGCGGCTTGATGCAGTTGATGCCGCAGTGGTTCCATAACCACGCGGGTTGGGGCAGGGGACGGGGAATTCTTCCCTACAATTATTATCCTTCGCCGAACTTCGACGACGCGAAGAGCTGCTACGTTCCGCAGAACAACATTGCCGCAGGCGTAACGGTGTTCAGGCGGTATTGGAATGGCAACAAGATCCAGTCGCTCTGCGGGTACAACACGGGCCGCCGCTCTTCCTCGTGCCCCTATGCCGGACGGGTAATGTCGAGATATTCGCCTAACTGCTGAATTGCCAAGAGCTGGGAAAAAATGAGGACTCGCAGTGAACGGCCAAAACCCGCGGCCGAAACAGGCTTAGGATGAAAGCCGCCGCGGCATTTGTTGCACTTCT
>CAYVQS010000148.1:0-2828 GCA_964453195.1 Microcaldota archaeon
GCAGGCGGGGCGAGGGCGACGATTACCGCCTTGTCTCCCACCGCGACCGCGACCACTCTCCCCTTCGCGGTTTCAATCATCACCTGGGAAGGCTTGGTCTGGAGCAGCTGCTCGGCGACGTTGGACGCGCTTCCGAACATGCTGGCGGCCATTGCCGCGACCATGTCCGGATTGAACTCGCCCTTCATTTCGCTGGCAATAAGCAGGCCTTCGCGCGAAACGACCGCCATCTCGGAAATGCCGGTCTCGTCTTCGACTGACTTGAGCATGGACTTGAGCTTGTCGCCTAGAGATTCTCCCAATTCAAACAGACCTCTTCGGATTACAGCAATGCGAATCTGGTTTAAAAACAAGTCGTTGCCGGCCGGCGGAAACGACAGAAGAACACAATAATTTCGTCAGGCCGGCTAGAACTTGTTCCGGCAGACTAAAGCGTGGTCCAGTCAAACGGCCTCCCGCCGTTCATGAAGTCGAACCTTTTTAGCGCTCGTCGCTGCTGCGACGGCGCCCCAAAAACCGTGCGCGGTTTTCAGGGAAAAAGGTTCATCAAAAACCACCCTAAAGCTTGGTCCAGTCAAACGGCCTCCCGCCGTTCATGAAGTCCACCTTGGCGGCGATGCCGCTGCCGTCGGGCCTGACGCGGATGACGCCGTCGAGGAAGTGCTGCAGCGAGCTGACCACGACCGGGTCGTGCATTCCCTCGTCGAGCAAATACATCGTGGTGGCCGACGCCGCCTTGGTGCGGGCGTTAAGGACCTGCAGAAAGCGCGAAATCGAGGGCACGCTGTTGTAGATGAACAGGGTGGAAAGCGAGCGGAACACCACGCGGTGCGCGGACTCGGCCTTGTAGACTTCCTCCATGGCCTTAGAGTACGAAAGGAACAGGTTGGTCAAGTCGCTTGAACTGGTCACGACCTGGTCCGACGGCCGAGGCTTCTGCTCGGGAATCATCCAAGAATAGCAGTCCACGAACTTCAACAGCTTGGCCTTGCGCGCCTGTTCCCCGCCGCCGACCTCGGACTCGACCTGGGAAGGCGAGGCGTCGGTGGAAAAGTACAGCGACGGCTCTCCGGCAACTATGCCCTGTTCGACGAAGCGCTTGGCGAAAAAGCTTTTCTCCGGGCCCGGCGGGCCCATGAGCAGGATGGACGCGCGCTTGGGAAGCCCGCCTCCGGCTGCCTGGTCGAATTTTTCGAAGCCGGTCTTGATGAAATCCGCCATTTTAAACCACTAAAAGCAAAGAGCCGGCGGCGCGGGCCCTCTATTCTTCCTTGAGCTCGTCCTTCATCTTGTCGCCGACTTTGTTCATTTGCAAGAGCACGAGGCCAAGGTTGGCGGAGGGCTTTACCAGGCAGGACAAAAGCGCGAGCGGCCCGATTCCGATCGAGACAATCTTCCCCTTGTCCGCCTCGATGATGACCTGCTTGAACGTGCCGCGGTTGAGCGTGATTGCGCTTTGCTCGGCAGTTCCGACTATGGCGGCGGTCATTGCCGCGACGCCCTTGGAGTCGATTTCCTGCGGGAGGCTCCCCGCGATGAGGATTCCGTCCCGGCGCACGACCGCCGACGCCTCTATTTCGGGCATGGCGTGCAGTTCGTGCAGCAAGTTCTGGAGAATGTTCAGTTTTTCGGGCATTTTCAACCAACTCGCAAAAGTTTCATGTCAGCTCATTTCGACTTCTTGGAAAATATCAGGCCGAACAGCGCCGCGAGGGCCTCGTGCATTCCCTTGCCTTCCTTGACCGAGGCGCCGATTATCGGGACTTCGGGGGGAAGCCGCATTTTCTGGCGGATTTCGTCGACGGGCAGCGCTTCCGGCAGGTCCTGCTTGTTCGCGATGACGACGTAGGGAAGCCCCTTGCTCATGGTCTTTTCAAGCAACTCTAGGGAGCGCGCAAAAGTCTCCGGCGCGGTCGAGTCCACGAGGAGGAACACGCCGACGGTCTCCTTCTCGAAGACCGGGTTGTTCTCCAGTATGGCGTCGAACCTTTCCTGGCCGGGCGTGCCGAACAGGTCGGCGGCCATGCCCTTGTACTCGACGTAGCCGTGGTCAAGCGCGACGGTGGTGCCGAGGCGGTCGACCGAAACGGCCTGCGTGGAAATGGAATGGATGAAAGACGACTTACCCGAATGGTACGAGCCAGTGACCAGGATCTTGGGCACGTAGACGAAGACTCCGCCGGGCTTGGAGACCTTGAACGGGATGGACGCGTCGAAAGTCTTCTCGAACGCCTTCTCTATCTGGAAATACGAGCGCAGCACGACCTTCTCCTCGATTGCCGCGAAGTTGATCACGAAGTCGAACATGGACTTGAGCGAGTCAATCATCTTCTCCTCGTACATCCAGTTCGTGAACATGAAAAGGAAAGTGACGTCGTTGGCCTTGGCCTCGCGGATCCACCTGCGGATGTGCTCGAACGCGTCCTTGGCGCTGGCCTCGTCCAGCATCCCCAGGACGTTGTCGAGCACGACCACGGACTTCTTGTTCTCGGAAATCGCGCGGAGAACCACGGACTGGAACTCGTCGAGGTCGGAGAGGTTCTTGACCACGTACTTTTCCTTGGACGGCATTCCGATGGAAAGCGAGAAGCAGTCGACGAAAAAGACCTTGTCGTTGAGCTCGGCGGGCTCCCATCCGAACACCGAGCGCAACTCCTTCTTGATGGTGTCGGGCGGCTTGTCGCCGACTACGTAGACCGCGGGCTCGCCGCGGGAAATGCGCTGGTGCAAAAACTGGACCGCGAAAGAGTCCTTTTCCACGCCGGGGACGCCGATGAAAAGCGCCGCTGAGCCGCGGTCGATGCCCCCGTCCAAAAACTCGTCCAGCG
>CAYVQS010000149.1:0-2812 GCA_964453195.1 Microcaldota archaeon
GTCATATAAGACTGGCACTCTAGACCAGGCTGAGTTACAGGCCCAACTACGGGTCCGAACGGCCCGCGTCCTGAAAGAAACAGTTTTGGCAACGAAAGTAGAAAAGTGCTTGCTTTGGAGCGCGGCGGCCTACTCCTGTTTTTTATATGGAAAGAGGAAAAGAAATTCATGATTTTCAATCCCAGGCTTGCGGAACTGAGGCTCAAGGACTTCTTCACGTTCGCCAACGGCTTGCTGGGCCTGTGCGCAATCTGGCACGCCGCGGCCGGCTCGCTTCTCGTTTCCTGCGCGTTCATCGCCGCGGCAGTGTTGCTTGACTGGCTGGACGGCAAAGTGGCGCGCCTGCTTTCCGGCCGCGACCTGTCAAACGACCTTGGAAAAGAGCTCGACTCGCTTGCCGATATGGTGTCCTTCGGCGCGGCACCGGCGTTCCTCGTAATCCGCGCCGTCGCCGGGCTGGAAAATTCCACCCCCGCGTTCTTCTGGGCAACCGCCGCGGCGTGCTCGTTCTACTTCGTCGCCGGAATGGTCCGCCTGGCGCTGTTCAACCTCCAGGCCGAAAAAGGAGTGTATACGGGCCTGCCGATTCCCCTGGCCGCGCTTTACGCCGTAATGCTTGCAGTTGTGCTCGGGTTCAACGGATTCTTCATAGTGCTGGCGCCGTTTTGGATGGCCGGCCTCGCGGCCGCCATGGTGGCCAAGTTCAAGATAGACAAGCACGCCGTTCGCGAAAAGCTCGGGCCGCTCAAGATCCTGCTAGGCTGACTGGCGCGCCCGGAGCATCAGCCGCACTTCGTTGTGGGCCGCCGCCCTGCCTTCCACGGTGTTTGCGTCTATCTGCACGCCGTGGAGGCCGGCTTCGCGGGCGGCCCGTATAACGCCTGAGTCGTCGTCGAGGACGACGACGTTGTTCGGGTCGAATTTCTGCGCCAGGTGGGCAATCAAACTGGGCTTGCCCATTCCCGCGCCGTGGGCCGGCGCGCCGCTTAACATCGGCGGCCTGCGGGAATCGAGGTTTTCCGCGAACAAAAAGCCGTCAACTATGTGGTGGAGGCCGTAAAGCGCGTTGAGCCTCTCGACCTGGTCGACGGGCCGCGCGGTGGTCAGGACGACCTTGTACCCGCTGTTTTTCAACAGGGACAATGTGCGATAGACGCGGGGCAGTGGGTAAGAGACCCGCTCCCGGTCGGCGATTGCCGCTTCGTGCACCCTGGCCGCGATTGCCTCAAGCTGCGTTTTTTCAAGCGGCAGGTGCTCCTTGAGATAGCAGCTAATGTACGCCTTCAGCAGCGTTGCCTCGGCAAGGTAGCCGTGGGGCATCTGTGCGTTTGCCTTAGACATGAAGCCCGGAAACCCGGAATAAAAGCCAGGGGGCAGCTTGGATGCCTCTGGCAGGTGCGCCAAGCCCTGGCGCAGGCCGTTTTCGTACGCCTTTTCCAGCTTTTTGCCCCCGCTTCTTATGAGAGTGTCGTCAAGGTCGACGAACGCTACTTTCGAGCGCGAGTCGATTTTCAGGCTCGCCCGCAGACCTTCAAGTGCCATGAAGACAGGAGTGAAAACGCGGCGTTAAATACGTTTGCAGGGAGGAAAAGCCGCAATGGCCCGTGTTAAAAAATTGCGCGGCAGATAATAGTTTCCGATACAACATGGACCTGGGAGAAGGCATACGAAAGGCGCTTTCGCGCATCACCGGCGCGGCGCTTGTGGACGAGGCCGCGGTCAAGGAGGCGACCAAGGAGCTGCAGCGCGTCCTGATCACCAACGACGTCAACGTCCGCCTCGTAGTCGACCTGTGCAGGAGAATCGAGGAACGCGCGCTTGGGGAAAAGCCCGCGGCTGGCTTCGGGCCCCGCGAGCACGTAGTCAAGGTCGTCTACGAAGAGCTCGAAAAGGTGCTGGGCGGCGAGAAATATTCGCCGAAAATCGGCAAGCAGAAAATACTGCTGTGCGGCTTGTTCGGCTCGGGAAAAACCACGAGCTTCGGAAAGCTCGCCAAATTCTACGAGTCAAAAGGCCTGAAGGTCGCCGGCATTGCGGGCGACGTTCACCGCCCGGCCGCGTTCGAACAGTTGCAGCAGGTCGCGCATTCCGTCGGCGCCGGGTTCTTTGGCGCCAAGGGAGAAAAGGACGCGGTGAAAATAGCCCGCGACGCGCTTGACAAGCTGAAAGACTACGACGTGCTCATCTACGACTCGGCGGGAAGAAGCGGGTTCGACGAAGAGCTCGCTCGCGAATTGTCCGAAGTCAACAACGTGTTCCGGGCCGACGAGCGCTTTCTCGTAGTCAGCGCCGACGTGGGCCAGGTGGCGGGCAAGCAGGCCGTCGAGTTCGACAAGGCAGTCGGCATTACCGGAGTAATAATCACCAAGATGGACGGCAGCGGAAAAGGCGGCGGCGCCTTGTCCGCGGTGTCGGCGAGCAAAAGCCGCGTCGCCTTCCTGGCCTCCGGCGAAAAGCCCGACGCGCTCGAAGTGTTCGACGCCAAGCAGTTCGTCGGCAGGCTGGTCGGCTTCCCCGACTTGAAGTCTCTCTTGGAAAAAGTCGGGGAACTGCAGAAGGAAGAGGATTTGGAAAAGGCGCTTGAAGAAGGCCGGCTTGACTACGAGACTTTCCTGGCGCAGATGAAGGCCATGAAAAAAATGGGGCCGCTCAAGGGCGTGATGCAGATGCTGGGAGCCTACGACATTCCCAAGGAGGCCATGGAGCAGAGCGAGGAAAAGCTCAAGAAGTTCGAGGCCGCGGTGTATTCAATGACGCCGGGCGAGAGGAAGGACCCCGCGCTCATGAAGCACTCGACGCGGCAGGCGCGCGT
>CAYVQS010000150.1:0-2745 GCA_964453195.1 Microcaldota archaeon
AATTCGCCTGTTCCAACAACTGACACCAAACAGCCTTACTAGGCGGCGGGATAAAAAGGCTGCCGGATTGGACGCCCGACGAAGCGCCGGACGTTTTTGGGCGCGGCTGAGAGTTAGGAAGACGTCCGTCCTTTACAGGGAAACTCAGGCGGATTCTACGCGGGGCGCGAGGAAATAGGCGAGGCGCGCCTTGCCGATTTGGTAGGAGACGCGCACTGGCGAGTCGTTCTTCATTTCGAGGGAGAGAACTGCGTCGTCGGGGCACGCCTGGGTGATGTCGGACAGGTATTCGAACGGGAACATTGCGCGCGACTTGGCCGAGGACTTGAGGTCGACCATGATGGGCGCGTCCTTCCTGGTCTCGACGTGAAGGTCCCCGGCGTCGCCGTGGGCCTCGACCACGAACTTGTCGGCGCTGACTTCGAGCGAGACGTGGGACGAGAGCAGCGAGGCGTCCTTGAGCATTTCCTTGAACGAGCCGCCTTTGAGCTGGACAGTGGATTCGAACGGAATCTTGGGCTCGCGCGGCACCGAGGCAGACAGGTCGAGAAGGGGAAGCTTGAACGAGCGCGTGGATTCTCCGCGAAACTCGAGGAACAGCTTGTTGGACTCCTTTTCCTCGAGGGCGAGAGTCAGGGCCTCGGAGGAGCGGGAGCGGGACAGCACCTTGGACAGGTCGGCGAGGTTGACGCCAAGCGAGAGGGAGCCGTCTACTTCGAGCTTCTTGAACGCCTCGCGGGGAAGCGAAAAGTCCACGAGCGCGATTTGCGACGGGTCCATCATGCGCAGGTGCAGGCCCTTGTCGGAGACCTCGAACGAGCCCTCGTCAACGAGGTTGACTACCGCGTCGATGCACTGCTTGAAGAATTTGGCGTCTTCGATTTCGAGCTCCACTTGTTACCACCCACCTTGAACTTGAGAAAGAATTTGTGCAGACAATCTTTGGGGAAATGTTATTAAAAACCGTTTGGCGCGGGCGAAGCCTATGGGCCGCCTGCGTAAGCAATGATGCGAAAGTCGGGCGCGCCCGGCGGGCCTAGTATTTCTGGATTATGCGGTAGTCGCATCCGGGCGGCTGGGCCAGCTGGAGGAACAAGAAGAGCTTGAAATATCCCAGGAGGGGGACGCGGAACAATACCTTGCCGTGCACTTTTTCCTGCGGAACCGGGTCGAAGCCGCGGTATCCCGGTGCCGGCGCTTCCTGGTCGAGGACCGGGTTGTTGTCACCCTTGGTCAAGTAATAATACTTGCCGCCAGCCTTGACCTTGACAAAGGCGCGGTGGATTATGAGGCCGGGGGGGACGGGCTGGCCGTTCACCGTGGGCTCGTAGACTATGACGTCGTTCGACTCGTTGAAGAAGAAAGGCTTGTTGTCGATCTTCACGCCGACCGTGCACAGCGACGGTATTGAAGAGCCGTTGACGAGGTTGAAAGAGCACGGCTTTTTGATGACGTCGTCAGACGTGATGGAGGAAAACGACTCGACCTCGGGCACGCGGATGCCGCCTCCCTGGAGGATGACGAAGTCCCCGCGCTCGAGGACCGGAAGCATCGAACACGACGTCACTACGTCCAGCGGGGTCGCGGTCTGCAGCGCGAAAGAGGCGAAAAGAAGCGCGGCGACGGCGACGAGAAAAGCCGAGCCCGTCTCGAACGCCGCGGCCTTGACGCCCTCGCGCGTCCACTCCGAGGGAAGCATGTCGCGGCCGAAGACGAAGACTATGGAAGCCAGGGCGGCGATTGCCAGCGGAAACTCGAACGCGGTGTGCTGGGAGAAATAGTACGCGACAATCAGCGCGGCGGGAACCGCGTAGGGAAGGTATTCCTGGAAAAAGGAGGGCGCGCCGCCGGAAACCGAAGCGGCGGGTTTTGTTTCATGCGGGCCGCCCGAATCCCTGGCGCGGGGCCGGAATTTTGAAGGCTTGTGCTTGGGCATTCAAAATCCCCTTAAATGCCTCAGAGTTTTTTGACCGCGGCCACAGCTGACGACAGCTCCTTCTTGGCGGCGTCCACGGCCTTGGAAAGCGATTTTTTGGGGTCCTTGCCCTTGATGCGAATTACGGGGTTGCCCTTGATGGGGTGGTCCACCGACGCTGCGGCGAACACTCCGCCCGACTTGAGCAGCTGTTCAACGATGAAGTTTGCGAACCCCAGGTCCTCGCCGGGCAGCATGACTTCAAGATAGTCCTTTTCGTCCTTCAAAACTTCGATTTTCAAACAAACCACCTTTGATGGAAAAACTATTTCAGAGCATCATTCCAGGTCGCACACGGCGCCGGCCTCGAAGGAGAACGCAGCTGCCTTCCGCGACTCCTTGGAGCCGCACGACGGGCAGGCGAATACCCTTCCTTTGCGCTCCATGAACGTGCGGCAGCGCGAGCACGACGCCTTGACAACTCCGAGGTCGGGCGCCATTATCGTAAGGTAGATGCCAAGCGGAGTGACTTCCTTTATCCTCGCGCGGACGAAGTCGCCGATGCGCAGGACGTCGCGGAAGTTGTCGACGTAGCCTCGCTGGACCTCGGAAATGCGCAAGTAGGCGTAAGTGTTGCCCGCGGAGACGTGGACGCCCTTGGGCTCGGCGGCCTCGAACTGGAGCAGCGCCACAGAGTCGTAGAGGTCCTGGACCAGCGCGAACACCTCGTCCCCCGGCTCGATGAAGCGAGTCGCGGACTTGGAGCGGACCGAGACCAGGCGGCTTTTCGAGTCCTGGCACTTTGCCCCGACGCGTGTCGCGACTATGGT
>CAYVQS010000151.1:0-2731 GCA_964453195.1 Microcaldota archaeon
CGGGGGCGCGGAAATAGAGTTCGTCGTCGACGCTTACGCGCATTCGTGCTGGACTTTCCGCAAGAAAATCGGGGGCGTGCTGCCGGTGCGTTCGCGACTGGACTACAACGAGTACCCGTGCAGATGCTCGTTCTTCGAGCTTAGGAAGAACGGGAAGAAAAAGACGCTTGCAGATATTGGAGGCGGCGTGGGGAACGCCGAGTACGCGTGGGGATTCCTGATTTGAATATCGGGGCGCTGGTTTTGCAGCGGCTTATTTTCTGGTTTTTAGGCCGGGCTTCTGGGGCAGTTGCTTGAGGCGTTCGAGTTCGGCGTCCAAGGCCTGTTCCTTTTGCAGGACTTCCGGGCCGGCTTTTGTGAACGAAAGCGCGCTCTTGCCCTTGGGACGGGCGCGGGAATGCGTTTTTTTCAACTTCCGCGGGGCAGGGGCTTTGATGGCCTTGGGCCGGGCCTGGCGCAGGGCGAGGTAGTCGTTGATTCTGGAGAGGGAGTCGTATTCTTTTTCGGGGCTGGACTTGTGCTGGCGCACTTGTTTGAGTGCCTTTAGTTCGGCGGGCGAGAATGCGTTGCGGTCGAGGTAGGAGTGGAACGAGTCGCGGGCGCTGAACTTGGAGAGTTTTTGCGCGTACTGGGGGTATTTTTTCAGGACGGCCGGGGGAAGGTGTCGGAGCACGAACTCGGGCTCGAGGAGCTTGAGGACCTGCTGGCTTTCGAAGCGCTTGAAGTTGGACAGCGTGGCGCGGGCGGTTTCCAGGTCGTTTTCGCGCAGGGCGGTCTGGATTTTTTCCTGCGCGTGCATGCGGCGGGCGTGCAGTTCCTTGAACTCGCGCGAGTGCTGGTTGAATTCCTGCGAGAGCCGCATCAGTTGCTGGTTGCGGGAAAGTTCGCGCGAGTCCAGCAGGCCTTCGAGGGACTCGTAGTGCTCGAGCAGGCCGTAGAACGACTGCGACAGGTACATTAGGGAAAGGACGAGGTAAGCCAGGGGAATGACGAGGTAAAGCAGCTGGCCCTGGGGCCCTATCTGGTAGTAGGCGATTATCGAGGCCAAAAATCCGGCGAGCGTTATTATTATGCCGGTGAAGATGTCGGTGATTCTCCCGGCGACTTCGAGGGATTTTCCGCGCGACGGCAGGGAGCGGGAAAGCACGGAGGACGCGAAGGCGTGGACGAGGTCCTTCAGCTCGTTGACGAACTTGTAGATGGGCCAGGTGATGAACGGCAAAAGCAGCATGCCTATCGTGATTTCCTTGGGCAGAAAGTCGAAGAACGGGACCGAGACCTGGAACTGGGAGAGCACGGCCATGTAGACCATGGAAAAGGCGATGACCGCGTTGGCAAGCAGCGACTTTATGGTGTTGGCGTAGGACGCGTGCATGATGGCGTCCTGGGAGGTGTGGCGCACCGCCTTCATTTCAAGCGAGATTTTCTCCACTATTTCGCGCGCGGCCCGCGGGTAGAAGCGCATGACTATTTCCGCCAACTCCTTCGAGCGCCTAAAGAGGATGGGCATCACTATTGCCGTGGAAATCGTGAGCAGGAAGGCGAGGGAGATTATGTCGTTGGCGTGGGGGACCGGGCAGCTGGCGCCGATGCAGTCCACGGGGTTGACCTGCGCGGCCGAGCTTGCGATGATCAGGGAGAATTCGCCGATGGACGAGAGCAGGACGCCGGTCGAGACCGCGGCGGTGGCGGGAAGGCCCAGGGCGGTGCCGAAGAAGCCGCACGAAATCATCAGGGCGATGGCGTTTCCGGCGACCAGCGCGACCAGGAGGGCCAAAAGGTTCGGCGAAAGCGAGATTGCGGTCGTGGCCCCGAAGGAGACGAAGAAGAACAGGATGAAGAATTCGCGGAAGAACGCGAGCTCTTTCTTGATTCTGTCGCCGTACTCTGTTTCCGCCAGGGCGAAGCCGGCGAAGTATGCGCCGAGAATCGAGGAGAGGCCGAGGAACTGTCCGAATATTGCGACGCCGACCCCGATTCCGATGGCAAAAATCGTCATTTTGCTCTTTTGGCCCAGGGATTCGAGGATGGCGAGGGCGTGCTTGGAGAGCTTGCTTACCACGTAGAAGGCGGCGATGACGAAGAAGAGCGCGGAGAGGATGAGGGAGTCGAGGCCGGCGTGGCTCTTGAGCGAGGACAGGAACACGAGGACGAATATTGCGACGAAGTCCTCGACTATGAGGATGGAAATCGCCATCTTGGACTCGGGCTCGTTGATGATGTTGCGGTCGATCATGAACTTGACGGCCATGACGGTGGATGCCATGGGCATGAGCGACGCGATGACTACGGACTCGAGGAGGGAAAAGCCGGCCACCTGGGAAATGGCGAAGGCAATCGTGAACGAGAGGGCCATTTGGAGTGCCGCGATGACGGTGGCCATGGCGCCGGTCTGCTTGAACTTTTCGAACGACATTTCGAGGCCGAGGTAGAACAAAAGGAGCATTATTCCTATTTCGCCGAAGAAGACGGAAATTCCGCCGCCGGGGGGAAGCGCGTTGAAACCGGAGGGGCCCAGGAAGATTCCGGCCAGGATGTAGCCCACGGACGAGGAGAAGCCCAGCCAGGTGGCCACGATTCCGAAAGAGAGGGCGGCGAGGACCACTACGCCGATGTCGCCAAGCTGGATCTGGGTCTGGAGGGGGGCTTCGGCCATATCAAGGGAATAATGATTCGGCCAATAAAAAGGCGACGGGTTTTTGGCGACGGCGGCGCGTTTCGGGACGGCGAA
>CAYVQS010000152.1:0-2731 GCA_964453195.1 Microcaldota archaeon
GATAACGCCTAAAGGGGCTTTTCCAGGACCATTTTCACCAGTGCCTGTTCCCTTTTAGGCGTTATCACTGAAAACCGCCTCCCGTTGAAGGCGGCAGGCGCCGGAAGGCTTTAACCGCTCGGGGGGAGGGCAGCGGCGTCTAATATGGGGCACAGCGTCTAATAATTCGAAACCGGGCCGGAGCCTCGTTTGGAGGACGCGTTGCCGTTTTTGGCCCGGATTCTATTTTTCCTATTGGAACAGCCCGCCGAAGGCGCCTATCATGAGCTCGTGGGCGAAGGAGTAGCCGAAGTGGAACACCACGAGCGATATTATGAGGAACATCGGGATGTACTTGAGCCCGCCGCGCACCTTGCCGTTCTCGATCACGCCAAGCAGCATTGCGATCATGAGCGACGAAATCACGCACATGCCGTAGCCGAAGTAGATCATGTCCTGTACCTTGATCTCGGCCTTGTTCTCCGAGGACATCATTTTCTGTATGAGCTGGCCGGCAAGCCCTGAGTTGCCGACGGTGGCGGGCAGGTCGGCGCCGGACAGCGACGACTTGAACTGGCCGCTGAACGTCTGCGTGAGCACGACGAAGTTCGCGGCCACCGCGAGCATGAACGGCGAGATGAACATCACGACCAGCATGAGGAACATCTTGTACAGCGAAATCTGGGACTCGACCTCTTTTTGCAGGTTGCTGGTCATGCGGATTTCGTGCGAAATGTCGTCCATGAGGTCGGCCATCTTGCCTCCGGACTTGATGCCGTAGAGCATGAGCTCCACCGTGTTCTTGAGCACGGGCGAGGAGTTGCGGTCCGCCAGGTTGGACAGCGAGTCCTCCACCGTGCCGCTAACGAGGTCGCGGCTGGTCTTGTCAAGCTCGGTCTTTATGGGGTACTCGCTGTGCCGGCTGACGTTGGAAATCGCGACGTCGATGGTGGCGCCGGCACGCATGTTGGACGATATGAGCAGGAGCGCGTCGGGCAGCTGCTGGTCGAGCTGCTTGGTCCGCGCCTCGGTGAGGAACGCCAGGAACATCATCGCCACCGCCGGCGTAAGGACGAACAGTATGCCAAAGCCGATCCATCCCTCTTCCACGATGCCGTTTTTTGGGAACGTGGCGGGAATCTGGTACCCAAGCCCGCCCATGACCAGCGCGGCGACCAGCAGCACGCCAAGCACCTGGTTGATGTCCGTGGAAATGTCGGCGTACATCAGGTACTTGCGTATCTGCCTGACGTAGAACTTGGGGTAGGCGCGCGCCAGTGCCTCGTAAATCGCTTCAAGCATTTTTTTCCAGCCTTTTTTTGTCCGTTTTCTAGTCGAGTTCTTTCCTCGGATTTTTTCTTGTTTTGTCCGTCTCAGAAGTATACTGGCGGCCGTTTTTCCTGGACGAAGCCGATGAAGAAGAACTGTGCCAGCGCGATGAGGACGAGGAAGAGGTAGAGGTAGGACGAGGGAATAGGGGGGATGGGCAGGAACGTTGCGAGGGCCACGGTGACTACCGCCATTACGGGGAATATGACCGTGACTATCATGAACATCATGGAAAGTCCGTTCATTTCCTTTCCGAATTTCTGGATGGCGATTTTCTGCTCCTCGAAGTGGTTCTGCGTCATCCTCAGCAGCATCTCCCCGAGGTCGGTGCCGGTGCGCACGCCGTTTTCGAGCTGCCAGAGGATTTTGCGGAAGGTCGGCGACTTGTTGCGGATGGCGGTGTTGCCCACGGCGTTGGCCGCGGGCATGCCGGCGGAAATCTGCTTGACCGTGATGGAAAACTCCTTGGAAACTTCGCCGTACCCGCCCTGCGCCACGCTGCGCAGCGCCTGGTACAATATTGCGCCCGACCTCATCTGCACCGTGAGGTGCCGCAGGGCGTACAGCAGGTCCTTTTCGATTTCCTTGGCCTTCTGGTTGCTGAGTATCTTCGGGTAGTACATTACCTGCATGGTCATCACGATGCCGACGACGAACGAGCCGAAGAGGAACGTCACCCTCAGCGGGTCCGCCTTGTCGCCGAGGCTGAACTGCACGTCGGGGTTCATCAGGATGGTTTCGAGCACGATGACCGAGGACAAAAAGTAGATGAGGCCGGTGAGCAGCGCGACGCTTGAGTACTGGCCAAGGTCGAACGACAACCCTGCCTGTTCCGCGTCGGTCTCGATTGCCGGGTTCGCCTTGCTTATCATCGGCGCCAGGGGCTTGAGGAACTTCGCGAGCCCGACCGCCCGGCTGTACGGGAGCGGAAGGTAGGGCAGCGGGATTTCCTGCGTATCCATGAGCCCCGGCTCTCGGTGCCCCTTGGCGCCTTCCCCCCGTTTGAGCAGCGCGTCCATCTGCTCCTCGTCGACGTCGATTATCGTCCTCTTCTTGCTCCGCATCACGAGGGGTCTTGGGCCTGGCATGAGCACTTCACTCTTCTTTCCTTTTTAATCGTCGTCCTTTGTTGGCCGCCGTCCTAGGGCCTGCTGGCGGCCAACCCGCGGGCGGAAGCGGCGGGCGTTCGCGAACCCGCGAGTGCCTGAAGTCCGTCGTTTCCAGCAGGCGGGAGTCATCCTTTTGCAAGCGGCACGGGTTCGGTGACCGTTGCAGCCGCGACGCCTGCGCGGAAGCCGCAGGTCTTTTCCAGGACTAGCGAGGCCCCATTGGCCGCGATTCCTTCGAGCCTGTAGACGTTGCCGCCGAGCCTGAAGAACTCGCCCGGCCTGACCTTATCGATGTCGCCCTGCTGGCCGAACCT
>CAYVQS010000153.1:0-2703 GCA_964453195.1 Microcaldota archaeon
AATTGATGGAAATGGCCGAACCCGACGAAAACTTCCAGAAAGTCGAAGTCCTGCTCACGCTTGCGCGCAACTGCAGGTGCGTTTTCTGCTCGTTCGGCGACAAGACGTCGAAAAAGGTCAAGCCCGTCGAAGAAATACAGCGCGACCTCGAGTTCGCCAAGCGCAACCGCGCCCGCATAGTCTCGTTCTCGGGCGGCGAGCCCACCATAGTCAAGGCCCTGCCCGAAATGATGGCGAAGGCCAAGGGCCTCGGGTTCGAGCGCATAGAGATGCAGACCAACGGAAGGATGCTGTGCTACGAACCCTACGCGGACAAGCTGGTGCAAAGCGGGCTCGACGTCTGCGTAGTTTCGCTGCATTCGCACCGGCCCGAAATAAGCGATTTGATGATGGGGGTCAACGGCGCGTTCGAACAGACCGTGCAGGGCATAAAAAACCTGAAAGGGCGCGGCGTCTACGTCCTCGTCAACGTCGTCGCCACGCAGTACAATTACAAGGAAATCCCCGAGCTCACCAAGTTCCTGGTCGACGACCTGAAAGTGGACGGCTTGCATTTGATCATGGTGGCGCCGGACGGCAGCGCACGGGCGGGCGGAAAGCGCGTCATCCCGCAAATGACGGAAGTGGCCGAATCGTTCCGCAAGGCCGTGGGTTACGCGCGGGAAAGGATAAGCGAAGTGTGGACCTACAACTTGCCATTCTGCCTTTGCTCGGGCTTCGAAGGCGCCGAGGTTGAAATCAACATGAGCCTCACCCAGCTGCGCGCGCCCGACTTTACGGTCTCGATAGACGACAACCGTTTCCGCGACAAGGCCAAGTTCGAAAAATGCCGGCAGTGCAGGTTCGACGCCATATGCCAGGGCGCGTGGCAGAAATACGTGGACCTGTACGGCGACGCGGAAATCTCGCCAGTCGCAGGAACGCCGATAACTTCCGCGGACGAATTCAGGAAGGAGTTCCCGCCCATGGTCCGGCCCGAAGTCGAAGGCGGAAAAAAGACCGGCCGGTTCATCCGCGGAAGCAAAGGGGAAAAGGCCCCGGAAACCACTGCGCCGCGAAACCGCTGAGCCTCAAATCGCTGCGGGCGCAGAAACCAACGCCCCCTGCCAGAAAAATACCGAACGAGCCGCGGCAACCTCCAAAGAGGCGCCTGCAATAAAAAGCGGAAATCAGCGAAGATAGTCCTTCAACTGCTTCTTTTCCCCCGGCAGCGGCCGGAGCTCCCCGAACCCTCGCCTCCTGGCGTACTCGAGCCACGGGCCCTCGCACAAAAGCGAGTCGCGGCAATTTTCGCACGCCGGGCCAAGAACTCTGCCGTTGTTCTTCCTGTTGGCGGAAACGTCGAAGTCCGAAAACTCCGGGCCGACGTGCTCCATTACGGGTTCCGACAACTCGCTCAAATGCTTTTCATAGCCACGCATGAAGCAAACCGGAAGATAACGCGCCACCCAGTGCTTCGCGCCCGCGGCAACGCCGGCGTCAAGCGCCTCGTGCAAAAACGGCTCGACCTGCGAAAGCCGCGGCACCACTTCGTCGAACTGCGACAATGCATAGCCGTAGGGATGGACGAAAATGAACTCCGCGCTCGAAACATTCTTTTCAAGGAACATTTTTGCGGTCTGCGGCAGGCGCTCGTAGTTCTGCCTGACAATCGTGAAGTTGCAGCACACTTGTGCGCCGAGCCGCCGGATGTTCTCCAGGCCCGCGAGGGACTGCTCGAACGACCCCGGGCTTCGCGTCAGGGCGTCGTGAAGCTGCGCGCTGTCGCCGTGGATGGAAAACACCACGGTGGAAAGTCCAGCGGCCACCGCTTTTTCGGCGAATTCCGGATAGGAAAACATGCGGCCGTTCGAAGTCGCCATTACGTGGGAAAAGCCGATGCGCTTGGCATACGCCACCAGTTCGAGAAAGTCCCGCCTTATGGTGACTTCGCCGCCGAGAAAGTCGACGCAGGACGCGCCGCGCGACCGCGCGTCGTCAAGGTTCTTCTTGATTTCCCCGGTCGACAGGTCGCGGACGCCGCGCTTGAGGCCGTCGTAGCAGAACAAGCAGTTGTTGTTGCACGAATACCCCGTGATTATCGCGGCTTTTTTGAACTTCAACACAACTTCACCCGGCATTCTTGTTCGGCCGAAGCAAAACCCCCAAATACCGCCTTGGAATTCATTCGTCCACCAAAACGGGCTTGAATTCTCCGAAGCCGAACAGTTCGGCGTACGACTTCCAGATTCGGGCGCACTTTTCCCGCACGGCGCAGGACGCGCACTGGGGCGCGAAGACCAGCTCAGCGTCCTCCTTGGTCGTACCCTCGGCCGCAGGCCAGTGTTCGCGGGGCAAAAGACAGAGCGGGAAATGGAACAGTCTGAAGGGAATGCCGGCCTTCGAAAGCGCGGGAAGCGCCTTCAGCGCCCCGGAAATTGCGTCGGAAAGCCGGACGCCGGCTTTTTCCCGGTTCTTCAGCGCGTTGCCCGTATACTTGGCGTTGATGAACACCACGCGCTCGGCCTTGGGAAACTCGGCCGCGACGAATTTTGCGAACTGTGCCGACCCTGCATAGTTCTGCTTGGTCAAAATGTTGCGTATCTCGACCTTGAAACCCAGGGAAAGCAGGTTCTTGATGCCGGCGACGGCCTGGCCGAAGCTTCCCGGCGCGCGGGTGATGGAATCGTGGATTTCGGCCTTCGAAGAATAGAGGGGAACGCC
>CAYVQS010000154.1:0-2681 GCA_964453195.1 Microcaldota archaeon
GTTTTTTCATTTCATCCAGCCTTTGCTGCATGAATTGCTGCCTCTGCTCGTCGGACAGGTTTCCGAAGCCGCCGTTGCCGAAAGAGCGGTTGCCAAAAGACCGGTTTCCAAGCGGCCTGCCTGACGAATTCCGCACTTCGCGAAAAGTCCCGTAAGACTGGGCCTGCGCCGCCGACTGGTCCGGTTCCGGGCCCGAAACGCATCCCGCCAGTGCCAGTGCAAGAATCAGCGCCGCCGACGCGACGAACAGGACCCGCCTTCGCTTTTCCATTCCACCACCCTCATTCATACCGCAGGGCCTCGACGGGCTGGAGCCTGGCCGCGTTCCTCGCAGGAATCGCGCCTGAGATTATTCCGACGAAGGCCGAGAACTAAAGCGCGCCCGCCATCAGGTCAATGGTGATCAGGCTGGGGACGGAAAACCACGCCAGCACTTCGGAAAGCAAAAGGCTCAGCAAGACCCCGATTGCGCCCCCTCCGAAGCCTATCGCCGCGGCTTCTACCAAAAACATTGCCGTGACCTCGCTGTCCTTCATCCCAAGCGCCTTGAGCACGCCTATTTCCTTTATCCTCTCCAGCACGCTCATGAACATCGTGTTCGCGACCCCGATTGCGCCTACAAGCAGCGAAATCGCGGCGATTCCGCCAAGGAAAAGCGAAAGCGTGCCGGTGACGTCGGCAATCGTTGACTGGAAAAACGACGCAGTCGTAATCGTGAAGTCGTCGTTGCCGGCCTGCAGGTTGTGCAGGTCCAAAAGCTTGGCCTGGACAGTTGGCGCGACGTCGTCCGCGGTCTTGCCGGGCTTGACTTTGACGAAGAATTGGTCCGCGACCGCGGACTCGTTGAGAATCTGCTTGGCAATTTCAATCGGCACGTAAACCGCGCTGTCCGAAGTCACGAACGAGCCCGAGCTCTGGTTCAAAATCCCAACCACGCGGAAGGAGTAATTGCCCTCCTTGATTTGCCGGTTCAGCAGCTCCTCTCCGGGAAACGTGTTTTCCGCGACGCGGTATCCGAGCACTGCCGAGAACCTGTCGTTGACCGTCAGCAGCCTGCCCTCGGTCACCGCCACGGTGTTCATGTCCTTGAACGCCTGCGCGTCCACTCCGGTTATTTGAAGCGACGCGTTCATTCCCTTGAACGACGACTTGAGCCTTCCCTGCAGCCGCGCGTCCACGCTTTGCACTCCGTCCAGCCGCTTGAGGTCCTCGGCTTCGGAAAACGTGAGTTCGGGGTTTGTCTGGCTTTCGCCCCTGAAGTTCACGACTGCGAATCCCCCGCCCCCTGCCGGCCGCGCCCCTCCGCCAATCCCCGGAAGCATGAATCCGCCTCCGCCAGTCCTGGTCGCGCGTTCGTTTCCGGCGGTGATTTGCATCACGTCGTTGGAAAGCGTGTTCAGCCGCGCGTTGATCTGCTGGTTGACGCCGTTGGCAAGCGAAATGATCGTGACAATCGACGCCACGGCGATGACTATGCCAAGCACGGTCAGCCACGAACGGAGCTTCTGGTTGCGCAGATTGTTCAGCGAAAGCGCGGCGACGTCCAAAAATTTCATTTATTACATTGCCTCTAGTGCCCCTTAGTCAAGTCCTCTTTCACTTTTTTGCGCGCCTCGCATACCACTTGTAGCCGAAGAACGCGGCGACCGCCAGCACGATTCCCGCCGCGAGGTACAGGATGGGGATTCCGAAGACGGTCTGGCCCTGTTGCTGGGTCCTTCCGAAACGCTGGTTCGCGGTTCCGGTAAAGTTTCCGTTTCCGGCAAGTCCCCCGCCGATTTGGTCCGGGGCGAATTCGTGCTCTTCCACGTGCTGGACGTTAAGGTAATCCTTGTACGACACCGTGACGATTATCGAACCCGCCGCTCCCTGCTTTCCCGGCTTTGCAATCGGAGTGATTGACATCGTCGCCGTGTCGTCGAGGTTCAGCGTGCCGATGAATTTTTCGGAAGCGCCGGCAAAGCTGTAGCCGTCCGACGACGCCGAAATGTCGACTGCGCGCACCGCAGTGTCGCCGACGTTCGCAACCGTGATTACCATCGAAGACGCGCCGGACGCTCCGGCCGCGCCGGTCGAGCTGGCCGCAGCCCCGCTTGAGGACGTCCGGTCCATGCTCACCAGCATCTGGTTCTTGGCCGCGACCTTGAATCCGAAAGTCTGGTTTATCTCGGGCTGGGCCGTCTTGTCGGTCTTGTAGGAAATGAACAGGGTCACGGGATAGAAGCCCGGAGACGCCTGGGAGCTCACGCCCACGATGAACGCGGTCGTCGCGCTTGAATTCGCGTCTATCCTCGAAATGTACGCGCGGTCCGTGCCCAGGGGAATGAACGCGCTTGAAGAGTCGAACTTCATCCTGACGATGACGTCCTCGGCCGCGACTTTGCCGGCGTTATCAAGGATTATCAGAATCTGGGCGGAGTCGCCCAGGTATAGCTCTTGCGCGGAGTTGACCGTGGCAATCAGCGCGTTGGAAAGCAGCGGCTCGTTCACCGTAATCGTGATGCGCGCAATAAGCACCTGCGGCGCGCCCCCGCTGGAAGCATAGACGTACGCCAGGTAGTCGCCCGGCTTGGCGTCCGAGGGCACGTTGAACGATAACGTCATCGGCTTGAGTTCGCCGGCCGCCAAATTGCCAAGGGAGAAGTAGTTCTGGTTGGAAATGAACGGCGCGAGGACGTTGA
>CAYVQS010000155.1:0-2658 GCA_964453195.1 Microcaldota archaeon
GTTGCGGCAAATTCCTCCCGTTTAGCCTTGCGTCCAAGCAGTTGCGCCAGTCGATACGCGCAGTCCCAGTCGTTGTTGAATCCCGGCACTTTTTTCAGCGCATTGACGTCGCTTTTCTCGACGTTTTTTCCGGCCAGCCGCTGGGCCGTCAGCCTGATTGCCTCGCGGTAAGACCTTGTCTCGTCGGCCAGCACGCCGTCCAAGTCGTAGATTGCCGAATCAAACATCATTCCAGCTTCAACCCGTCTATTTTCTCAAGCAGCAAGCCGTTCTCTTCAGGCCTGCCAACCGTTATCCTCAAACAATTCTCCAATCCCGGCGTTTGCGAAAAGTCCCGCACCACCACTTTCTTTTCCGTCAGTTGCCTGCAAACCGCTTCCGCCTTTACCGGCGGCCGGCAAAGCAGGAAATTGGCCTCCGAGGGGAAAACAATCCACCCGGCCTCTTCCAGGCCCTTTTTCAGGCGCGCTCTTTCTACCTTGATTCGCGCCACCATCTGCTCCATTTCGCTTCTCCCGTTTTTCAAGGCTTCGAGCGCGATTTTCTGCGACACCGCGTTCACGTTGTAGGGCGGCTTGACCTTCAAAACCGTTTCCGCCACGTCCGGGCTTCCGACCAGGAAGCCGACTCTTATTCCCGCCAGTCCCCAAGCCTTGGACAACGTCCTGAACACCACCAGGTTTTCCATTTTTCCCGCTTCCTTCGCCACGGACTGCCCGCCGAACTCGGCGTACGCCTCGTCCACGAACACCGCGCAATCCGCGTTCGCCGCGAATTCCAGCAATTCGTCCTTCCTGCAGGAATTTCCAGTAGGGTTGTTGGGGCTTGCTATGAAAACCGCTTTTGCCTTCCGCGACTTTTTCTCCAGTTCCCCAAAATCGATTTCAAACCCCTTGTCCCGTCTGGCTACTATGGCCTTTGCCCCCGCCAGGGCCGCAAGCACTCGGCACATTGCGAAAGTCGGCGGCGTGTCCACTACAAACTCGCCGTACCCTGCGAAAATCCTCGTCGCCAGGTCCAGCAGCTCGTCCGACCCGTTTCCCGCCACAACTCTCCCCGCAGGCACGCCGAGAAACCGGGCGTATTCTTCGCACAGCTTCTCCGCCCGCGGGTCGGGGTACCGGTTCAGCTCCGCCTCTTCCGCCGCGCCCAGCCAGGCCGCGCTGCCGAACGCATTTTCGTTCGCGTTCAGAAGCACGCCTTCGGCCCGGTCCTGGCGTGCGCACTTGTAACCCGCCAACCCTGCAATGTCCTTTCTGATTCTCATTCCAATTCTCTCCGTTCCATCCTCTTTCCAACCGCCTTGGCGTGGCCGGCCAATCCCTCGGCCTTCGCAAGCGTCTGCGTGGCTCCTGCCAATTCTTCCAGGTCCTTTTCGCAGAACATTTCCACGCTCGTTTCCTTGACGAAGCTTTTGGCCGAAAGTCCGGACCACGCCCGGCTGGTTCCGCCGGTGGGCAAAACGTGGTTGGGGCCCGCGGCATAGTCCCCGACCGCTTCGCACGACCAGTTGCCCAAAAACACCGCGCCGGCATTCACCAGCCCCAATTTTTCGGCCGGCCTTTCGACGCAAAGCTCCAAGTGCTCCGGCGCATAATCGTTTGCAAACCCCACGGCCTCCTGCAAATCTTCGGCAACCAGGATTGCGCCGTTTTTCTCCAAGCTCTTAATCGCAATTTCCCTCCTCTCCAGTTTAGCGAGTTGCTTTTCGAGTTCCTTCCCGACTTCTTCAGCAACTTTGCCGCTCGTCGCCACAAGCACCGCGCACGCGTTCTCGTCGTGCTCGGCCTGCGCCAGCAAATCCGCCGCCACCCATTCGGGCTTGCAGCTTTCATCAGCAACAATCAATACTTCGCTGGGCCCGGCAGGCAAGTCAATCGCCGTTCCCCCTGCCGCCACAATCTTCTTCGCCTCGTTGACGAAAACGTTGCCCGGCCCCACAATCTTCTCCACCCTCGGCACGCTTTGCGTGCCAAGCCCAAGCGCCGCAACCGCCTGGGCGCCTCCAATCTTGAACACTTTGTCCGCGCCCGCAATTTTCGCCGCCACCAACACCAAAGAATTGCACTTTCCGTCCTTTCCCGGCGGAGAACACACAACCACTTCCTTGACTCCCGCCGCCTTCGCCGGCACCACTCCCATCAACACGCTCGAAGCATAAGCCGCCTTTCCGCCCGGAGCATATACGCCCACCCTTTCAAGCGGCAAAACCAATTTGCCCACAAAACCCTTTCCCCTCGGCAGCTTCGCTGCACGCTCTCCAATTCTGCCTCCTTCCAATTCTGCAAACCAGCTTTTTTCCAGTTCCAGCTCCGCGAATTTCCGGATGTTTCCCGCGCTCTTCTTCAAAGCATCGACAATTTCTTCAGGCGTATTTTCCAGCGCCTCTTCGAATTCCTCTTCCTTCACAAGCAAGTCTTCCGCCGCCATTTTCGCGCCGTCGAACTTTTCGCAATACTCCAGCACGGCTGCGTCGCCGCGCAGCCTGACTTCTTCCACAATCGTTTCGGCCGCTTTGCGCGCCTCTTCGTTCCCGGCGCTGCCCCGGCTGGCCAAGGCAAGCCTTTCCCGTTTCGAAATCGAACCGACCTTTCCAACAAAAGCGACCTTCATTTTCCTATTCCACCACTTTTTCAATCGGCGTCACCAGGATTCCGC
>CAYVQS010000156.1:0-2632 GCA_964453195.1 Microcaldota archaeon
GGCCGGTCAGTGCATCGGCCTCGTCGAAGCCCATGGCCTTGGTCCTGCGAAGCTCTTTCATCTCGGCAGGCACGCCGAGGACTTCGCCGGCGTCGAAGCAGAGCTTGCGGATGTACGTCCCCGCTTCGCAGTCGCACTCGAACAGGACGTCGCGGCCCGCGACTTCCAAGATTTTGAGCGAGTAAATTTCCCTTATTCTCAGCCGCCTTGCCACCGCGGCTTCCAGCGGGGGGGTTTGGTAGATTTTTCCTCTGAAATTGTCGAACGCCTTTTCGAGGTCCTGGCGGGAAACCTCTTTCTCAAGGTGCATGATGCAGACGTATTTCTTGTCCGAGTCGGGGAAGAAGGAGACGAGTTTGCAGGCTTCGCCGAGGAGGATGACGAGGACTCCGGAAACGTCCTGGTCGAGCGTGCCGGTGTGGCCGGTCTTGGGCAGGCCGAGGATGTTGCGGGCGAAGGCCGCGACTTCGTGGCTCGACGGGCCGCAGGGCTTGTCGATGAGCACGACGCCGCGGTTGAGGTAGTCCTTGAGAACGCGGCCTGCGAATGGTTGGGAAGACGGCATGGTAAAAGACCGACCGGAGAATAGGAGGGGGAGCAGCAATTTATAGCTGACTGGAAAAGGGGAAAGAAAAAGAAAAAGCGGGGCTCAGCGCATGGGCTCCAAGTGCTTGACGTTGCAGCGCTTGGCGCGGCCCTTCTTGTCCTTGACTTCGACGAAGCAGGCGTCGATTTGCTTGACGACGGTCACGACTTCGCCGGAGTGGCGGCCCGAGAGCTTGACGCACTTTTTGCCCGGTTGAATAGCACCCATTTCGAATCACCTTGTTTTTGAAAGACTATTTGGACTGCTTAACCTTTTCTACTATTCTGTCCGCGGCTTCCTCCGCGGAAATCCCAGACACGCCAAGTTTGAAGAACCGGGAGTGCTTGGCGACGTCAATGCCGTAGAGCTTCTTGTAGCGCCTGGCGTTGGCAGAGTCGCGTTTCCGGGTTTGCACCAGGACCGCCGACGGGTCCTTGTCCTCGCGCTTGGCGATTCTTTCGGCGCGGATTTTGAGGGGCGCGTCGAGCCAGACCTTGAGGTCGAAAACCGGCTTTTTGCGGACGGCGAGTTTTGACAGCACCCGCCGGTCGTCCAGCCAGCAGGCCAGGCGCGATCCGACGACCACGCGCTTGGAAGAGGCCGAGAAAACGGCCTGTTTCTTGTCCACGGCGTAGTCGAGGGAGGGGTCAATTTCGGCCTGTTGCTGGACTTCGGCGAACGGCTTGCCCATGTCGACGGCGAGGTTGCGCAGCGTGTAGTTGAGGAACTTGCAGCGCAGCCTTTCCGCCACGAGCTTGGAGACGGTAGTGTTGCCGCAGCCCGAAAAGCCCGAAATCGCGATTTTCAATGCCAAGACCGTGTCAAAGCTTGAGAGCCTTGATGTATTTCATGTGGCGCAGGTCGATTTCCGCGGGGGAGATCGTGCCTTCCTGCAGGCGGATTTTTTCCTTGACTATCTGCCGCGTGCAGTCGGAGCACAGGACTCCGCCGAACTTGCGTTCGGGGCGCTTTTCGGTCTTTGCAAGCTTGCGCATGCCGGCGACGCCGGCCGAGGGCACGGCGTTGAGCTTGGCCGAGCACACTGCGCACTTGGCCTTGCCGGACCGGGGCGGCTTGTAAATCGTGACCTTCTTTCCGCCGGGGCTCTTCCTGTGGCGGGCCTTGAGGCTTCTCTTGAACGGCTGTACCATTTTCAAACACCTTTAGTTTTTTGATGAACCTTTTTCTGAAAAAGGTTCTTTGATGACCTTGTCGGTCTTTTTTGCGGCGAAGCAAGCGTTATTTCTTTGTCTTGAAAAGTTTTTCAATTTGCTGTTCGGCAATGGAAGTGACTATTCCGGCGAACAGGACGCAGACTATGAAGAACCCCTTCGGCCCGTAGACCGCGGGGTTGAAGACGCCGAGGGAGAACACGGCGGAAAGGTGGAGGTCGAACGGAAGAGTGATGAGGAACTTGGAAAAAGTCTGGAGGATGATGCCGGGGTAGTGGGTGAACCAGGGGTCGCCGGTCATGAAGAAGAACATTGGCAGGACGACGACCATGGATTTCCAGGGCAGGAGCATCATTTCCTGCATCATCGGCATTACCTGTGCCTCTTTTTCCTTGAGCCTCTTGAGGGCCTTTTCGTCGTTCTTTTCGGACGCGACCTTGAAGTCGTTCTGCCACTTCTGCATCTCGTCCTGGATTTCCTTGGTGCGCTTGCGGATTCCCAGGAGGTTGTTGACGGTGGTCGAGACTAGGGAAAACGCGATTCCCGCGAGCATTATTGCAATCCAGTCGTCGAGGCCGAACAATTAATCAACCAATGGAAAAGAATGAACGGAAAATGGAACGGCTTACCTCTGCACTATCTTGTCCAGCGCGGGGTACATTTCGAAGATTTGCTGCTGGGCGAGCTGTTCATAGAACTGGTAGAGGATGCCGACGGTGAGGAGGATTCCCGTCCCCGTACCGAGGGCGCCGGTGATGTCGGCGAACCACGCGAGGAGGCCGACGAAGATGGAGCCGAGTATGGTGATGACCGGAATGTATCTTTCGAGGATTTTCTCCGTTATGCGCGGGTCCTGGCGGAAGCCGGGAATCTG
>CAYVQS010000157.1:0-606 GCA_964453195.1 Microcaldota archaeon
CCCGCAGTCTTCGTCCTGTCCCGCGGCGCCGGAGTCCAGCTTTCCCAGGAAGTGGTGGATTCCCTCGTCGTCTCTTTCGAAATAGCCTTGATTGCCACGCTGGTTTCCCTGGTTTTCGGCGTTCCCCTGGCGTGGCTGGTTTCGCGCAGCCGGGGCTGGTGGAACGACCTGCTGGACTCGCTCGTCGACATGCCGCTCATAGTCCCGACGTCGGCCCTGGGCTTTTCCATCTACCTGTTTTGGGGCGGCCAGTACGGCGTCGGCATTCTCGACAAGGGGTTTTGGCTCATCGTCGCTCTCCACTCCGCTTTTACCCTTCCCTACGTCGTAAGAACGGTTTCCGCGGCCCTGGAAGAGCTGGACCCGGTCTACGAGACGGCGTCGCGCTCGCTTGGCGCCAACCTTTTTACGGTCTTCCGCACAGTTTCCCTTCCGCTGGTCAAGGCCAGCGTAATCATCGGCGCAATGCTTTCCTTCACGCGCAGCCTCAGCGAGACGGGCGCCACAATGATGGTTGCCGGCCTGACGCGCACGGCGACCGTGCAGGTCCTGGATTACAAGAACGCCGGAGACATTCCCGGCGCAGTCTCGGTTTCGGTTCTTTTG
>CAYVQS010000157.1:616-2631 GCA_964453195.1 Microcaldota archaeon
GGCGTTCCTTTTCGCCGCCAAGTGGCTTGCCAATAAGGCGTCGTTCTCGTTCGGCCGGCCCCGGCCGCGCCTGGAAGCGAAGCTCAACGGGTTGAGCCACGTCAAGAACGCGGGCGTGCTTTCGTTCTTCTTCCTTTTCATCCTGCTCCCGTCGTTCTTCATGTTCGTCTTCCTTTTCCAGCTGGGGGCCCTGCCGTCCCAGGAGCAGCTGGCGCCGGTGTACAACAGCCTTGCAGTGTCGTTCGGAGTCGCCGCGGCAGTCACCGTGCTCAACCTCGTCTTCGGCTTCGGCATGGCGCTTCTCATTGGCCGCAACAAGTTCGGCCTCGGCCGGTTTTTCGACGCCATGAACGACGTCGTCCTCGTCGTCCCGACTTCGGCGCTGGGCTTTTCCTTGGGCCTTTACTGGGCGGGGGTGCAGTTGCCCGAGCTCTTCGTCATCGGCCTGGCGCACCTCTCGTTCACTTTCCCGTACATCGTGACTCCGATTGCGGCTTCGGTCCAGCAGCTCGACAGGAATTTGGACGAAGTCGCCGCCACGCTGGGCGCCACGCCGTACGACATCATGCGCACAATAACGCTTCCCCTCATCCTTCCGTCGGTGCTGGCGGGAATCGTCATGGCGTTCATGCGCAGCATCAGCGAAACCGGGGCCACGCTCGCGGTTTCCAAGAACATTTCCACAGTTCCCGTGCTCATCGTCCAGCTCGTCAAGGCGGAAAAGCTTTCCGAGGCGGCGATTGCCTGCGTCATTCTGTTCGCCGTTTCTCTCGTCCTGTTGATGATTATGCGCAGAGGTGTAAGACGTGCCTGAAATAAAGCTCAAGGGAATTTCCAAGCGGTTCGCCGGCGACGTGGTCGCGCTCCAAAAAGTCGACTTGACCGTCAAGGACAAGGAGTACGTCGTTTTGCTCGGGCCGTCGGGATGCGGAAAGACGTCGCTTTTGAAGACCATTGCGGGCATCTATCCGCCTACCGAGGGCTCGGTGTTCATCGGCAGCCGCAACGTCACGGACTTGCCAATCGAGGACCGCGGCGTGGGAATGATGTTCCAGAACTACGCGCTTTTCCCCCATTTGTCCACCGAGCAGAACGTATGCTACGGCCCGGCAATGCGCGAAGTCGCCCCTGAAAAGGCGAGGCAAATCGCGCACGAAATGCTGGACCTTGCCAAGTTTCCCTTGAACCGCGCAAACGCATTGCCTTCCGAGCTTTCGGGAGGAATGCAGCAGCGCGTCGCCTTGGCGCGCGCCCTGGCGTCGCAGTCGTCGCTCATCCTGCTGGACGAGCCCCTGTCCGCGCTCGACGCGAAAATCGGGGAAGAGCTGCGCCGGGACCTGCGCAAGCTCGTCAAGAAACTGGGCCTGACCGCCATCCACGTCACGCACAACCAGGAAGAGGCCATGAGCACTGCGGACGTCATCGTGATCATGAGCAAGGGCGAAATAATGCAGGCCGGCACTCCGGAAGATGTGTATTTCCGCCCCGCCAACCTGTTCGTTGCCGACTTCGTCGGGGAAGCAAACTTTTTCGAGGGCGAATTCAAGCGCGGCGCATCCAAGAACGTCGTCCGCTTCCTGGGAAAGGACTTCGACATGTCCAAGGCCGACGGTTCCCGGCTTACTAAAAAGTCGGAAAAGGTCATGGTGGTTTTCAGGCCCGAAAAAGTCGTGATTTCCAAGCGCAAGCCCTACCACGAAAACTTCGTCAAGGCCAGGATAGATTCGCGCCGGTTCCTCGGCGAAAAAATCCGCTACGAGCTTTCGTGCGACTCGTCGCTTGTTATCGTCAAGAGAATGGGCTTCGGCAAGCACTTCAAGAAGGGCGACGAAGTCGTAGTGTCCTTCGACTCGGCCGACGCCATGCTGTTCGACTACCCTCGGGAGACGATGGAAAAAATCGTCGGCCGCCAGACCGTGTGATTCGCCGCGGCCAAGTGGCCTGCAGGGCTGTGCAAGGAATGAAAAAAGTGCTGTTCGTCTGCACGCACAATTCGTGCCGCAGCCAGATGGCCG
>CAYVQS010000158.1:0-2601 GCA_964453195.1 Microcaldota archaeon
AGGAACCGGGCGGGGCGGCCAGCGCATACTACTTTTTCAATGCGTCTTCGATTGGCTCTTCGCCTAACAGTTCTCTGCGCAATCCTCACCGCGAATACGTGACGTTGACTTCCTGAAGCACCGGGGTACGGGAGGAGTTGGTCGTGTTGATGAGGGCTAGCCACTGGAAATAGCGCGTGCCGTTGGTAACGTGGGCCGATGACAGCGACGAGGCGGATGTTCCGTCGGTCATGGGGATTGCCGTGCCCCAGGACGCGTCCGATAATGATGACGAGTTGCTGGCGCGGGTATAGAGCGTGATTGACGTGCCGGAGGGGATTGAGGCCCCCCAGGAAACGTTGTAGTAGCTCGAGGCGTTGCCGGAGCCGGCGTCGAATGCCTGGGACTGGAAGTTTGCGTTGGTCCAGAAAGTTCCGTCTATCGACACGTTGTCGAGATTTACGGAGACAGAATCGCTGAGCTTGGCGCCGTAGGTGCGGAACTGCAGCGCGACGGCCTGGCCGCGGTAGGCGGCGACGGAGTCGCCATAACTGGTCCAGCCGGTGTTTGAGGAAAGCGTGCGCAGCGCCGTGCTGCCAATCATTGTCTTGAAGTTCTGGGCTCCGGAAAGGCTGGTGATTTTGACGGAATAGTTGAGGAAGTTGGCCAGAGGCGGAATCGTTATGGTCTGGTTGATGGTGGTGTTGTACCAGTCGTCATTGACGTAGGCGACGCCCGCCGAAGAGTAGGAATAAGCCGCCGCCAGGCCGTTGCTATATTCCGTGCGGCAGCGGTACCAGGCCTGGCTTCCCGATGGCGCGACTATTTTTCCCGAAGGATTGGTGAAAGGCAAGTCGGTTGAAAAGTCGCCGTTGGGGACGAACGGCGCGCCTGCAAGTGACACGTTGCCCGATGCAGCGGAGTAGTTGGTGCCTGTTCCCGCGGCGAAATCTGCCTGCGACGTCTGCGCCCAAGTCAGGAGCGAAAGCGGCGGCGCGGAAGTCTCTATTGTTTGGTTGGTTCCGAACGTGCACTGGGAAGAGTTGTCGCAGCATTGTGCGGTCCATTTGAATAATCCTGCTGGGAGCGTGACTGCGGCAAAGTCGTAGTTGGAGTTATTGGATACTGTCGAAGAGTTGGACTGGTTATAAGTGGCGGCCACGCCGGTGGAGTTGAGCCAGAGCGACAAATTGGCAATGGCAAAGTCGTCGGAGCAGGTGGCGTTGAAGGCAATTGCGCCGGCGGGCAGGGATGTAGGGAACGAAAGCGAGACTTCGGGCGGGTTGTCGGGAACCGGAGTAGGCGAAGGAGTCGGGGTTGGAGTGGGAGTCGGAGTAGGCGTCGGGGTGGCCGTTGCGCCGCCGGGCTGGCAGGTGCCGGCTAGCTGGATTTCTCCGGCGTGGCGGTAGATGTGGGAGGAGTCCTCGGACTCGACGTGCCAGACGACGATTGACGCGGAAAAAGACGCGCCGGCAGCCGAGCCGTTGCATGGAAAACCCGAAGGATTGGTGTAAAGGTCCGCGGACTCGCCGGGGGCGAGGACCTTGTTCTCGTCAGCGGACGACGAAATGAGAATGCCGTTGGAATCGGTAAGGTTGGTGAACCGGATGGGAAAATAGTGGTTGTTGCGGATGGTGATTTTGCCGGCGGCGCCGTCGCGGAAGAACGGCTTGGACAAGCCCACGTCAGTCGAAGACCAGTAGGCCAGGCTCTGCTGCTCGGAAACCTGGGGCGCGCCCGTGGTGAAACCCCCCAACGCGGAGGATGCGACAAGGGCAACAATCAGCACCGCCGCCAGAATGACCAGGTATTCTGTCGCGGCCTGTCCCCTGCTTTGAAAGCGCATGAAAAGGGCTAAGCGGGGGAAGAATAAAAAACAAATTGGAAAGAAAAGAAAAAGGGGAAAAAAAGCCCCCTACTTCGCCTTGCGGGCGGGGGCTTCTTCTTTCGCGGCTTCGGCCTTGCCGGCTTCTCCCGGCTTGGCTCCGGCCTCGGTGGCCTTGGCTGCGGCTGCGGTGGCCTTGGCTTCCTCCGCTGCCTTCTCTGCCTCGAGTTCGGCGGCGGATTTCTTGAAGACCTTGGCTGCGCGGCCCTTCTTTTCAAGGTTCCACGACTCCTTGGAAATGTCAGTGACGACGGGGACGTAGTCGCCGCTCATCTTGAGGGAGGCGCGCTTGAACGCCAGCTTGACGACAGGAAGGTCCTTTGCGAGTGCGAATACGCGGAAAACCGACTCGCCCGTGTCGACGAGGCACATTCTTCCCTTGGGCCTGCCGAAGGCGCATTTCATTCCCTTGGAAATGCGGTCGGACCCGGCGACTCCGAGCGCGGAGTGTTCGCGGATGACGTAGTGGGGGTACTTGAGGACCTTGAAGAAGAAGTTGGTGAACAGCTTTTTCTCCAAATACTTGTTGGCGGCCTGGCGCGCGGCCTCGATGGCGTTGTCGCGCAGGTGGATTGGCCGCTCTGCGACCAGGTCGACCTGAATCTCCAAAAACTGGTCCGCGCCCATGTTGTACTGGCGGATCTTGGACCGCGGAGCGCCCTTGACGAAGCTCTTGCGCGGGGTCTTCTGCGAAGTCCTTGCCCAAATCTGGCCCTGGGCCGCCCTGATTGCACGTG
>CAYVQS010000159.1:0-2589 GCA_964453195.1 Microcaldota archaeon
AGTTCTGGACGCGGTCGAGGGCGTCGGAAACCGTGTTGACGAGCTTGTTGAGGCCGACGATCAAAAGGACGTGGCGCGGGCCGTAGATTATGGCGCCGGCGCGGTTGCCGAACTGGTCCTCGTTCACGAGCCAGCCGTCCAAAGTGATGGCGTTTGTGCCGGTGACGAACCACTCGGCCTGGGCGCCGCGGCGGCGCAGGTCCTGTTTCTGTTCGGGGGACAGCCCTTCCTTGTAGGGGTTGAGGAAGTCGTAGTCTCCGCCCGAAAGGGCATCGTATAAACCTATTTGGGAGACCGAGACCGAGCCGCCGATTCCGACCTGCGAGCCCTTCGGGATGAGGGAAAGCGCCTTGGAAAGCGCGGCGTCCTTCGAGGGAACGAGGAAGCACCGGATGTTGTGCTTTTCCAGGTTTTCCTGGACTATCAAGAGGTTGGCGTTTACCATGTCGACACCGAGGAAACTGGACTGCTTGTTTCTAGTGGACTGCTTGTTTCTAGAGTACTCTGCGGGTTTTTAAAAAGTCTTTGACTTTGTCGGCGAATTCCTCGACCGAGCCGAAGTTGCCGATTTTTTCGTCGGCCATGGCAATGCAGTCGAGGAGGGACTGGCCGAAGGCGTCCTGGGACCGGAGCTCTTTTTCCTCTTGGGCCAGGAAGCCGTCGAATGAAAGGGCCTGCTCTCCTTCGCGCTTGCGGGCCAGGGCCCGTTCGAACCGGATTTGAGGCGACGCGTCGACTGCCACGAGCACGAAGTCCTTGCCCAGGATGCGGCGCAGGGCCTTTACTTCGCCCACGGCGCGGATGGAGTCGATGAAAACAAGCCTGTTGCCCTTGGCTGCAAGCGCCTTTTTTGCGGTCCTCTCGGCGAAGACGCCCGGCCCAAGGGCCTTGCGGGTCTCGTTGCCGACGCGGATCAGGTTTTCCCGGGTAAGTTCCAGGCCCCGGCCTGTGGCCTCGGCGCGGACTTCGTCGGACAGGGAAAAGACCTGGCAGGAAACGTGCTGGCACGCCAGCTGGGCGAACGTGCCCTTGCCCGCGCAGTTGGTGCCCGTCAATCCTACGAAAAGAGTCATCGGGAAAAGGAGGCGGGCAAACAATTTAAACCGGCGGGCTTGAAATGAGTGGGAGAACAATGGGAAGGACGGAAAAGAGCAGGCTGGATTCGCGCGCCAGGCTCGTCGTGCCCCAGGCGTTCCGCGAAATGCTGGGCCTCAAGGAGGGCGACGAGGTCTTCATTACGCTCGACGAGGAGAACGAGCGGCTCATTGTCCAGCCCAGGACTGCGGAAGAACTTGTTGTAATCGAAATAGTGATGGGCGATGAGCCCGGCACCCTGGCAAGGCTCGCCAAAACCCTTTCCGACCTAGGCGTCGACCTGGTTTCCAGCGAGTCCCGCTCGACGAGCCGGGGCAAGGCCGCGGCGTGGCGCGTCGTCTGCAACGCGTCGTCCGTCAGGGACAAAAACGAGCTGAAGCGGCGGCTGGAAAAAAGCGGCGCCAAGACGGTCCGATTCCAGAAGGCATAAGCCCGTTTTCCCCGCGCCGGGACAATTCCCACGTTTTTCCCACAAGGTTTATATATTAGCCACCGCATTAGAATAGCTATGGGAAAAGTGTGGGAAAACGTCTTTGAGTATTGCACTCATCATCGCTAATTTTTAGTCTCCAGGTTTTTGCCGGGGCAAATTGCTTCCGGCGCACGTTTTGGTTGGTTTTTGCAGTCTTATCTTTGAACTAGGGGTGTTTGAATTACAATTGAAGGAAAATCCGGAATCTGAGGAAAAAACAGGGAGAAGGGCGCTGAGGATTGCGCTTCCCAACAAGGGCCGCCTGTCCGAGCCGGCGGCGCGGCTTGTCAGGGACGCGGGCTATTCGTTTGAAAACAACGGCAACCGCTTGTGGGCAAAGTGCGCGAACTATGCCCTGGAAATTCTTTTTCTCAGGGCGGACGACATTGCCGAGTATGTGCAGGACGACGTCGTGGATTTCGGCATTACGGGGCTGGACCTGGTCGAGGAAAAGTCGGCGCGGGTGAACGTGCTGGAAAAGCTGGGCTTCGGCAAGTGCAGGCTTTCAGTCGCGGCGCCGAAAGGGTCGGGCGAGGGAATTGCGTGGCTTGGGAACAAGAGGGTGGCGACGAGCTTTCCAAGGCTTGCGAAGGAGTTTTTCTCGAAAAGGGGAGTGACTGTCGAGCTTGTCGAGTTGCGGGGGTCTGTCGAGCTCGCGCCGCGCCTTGGGGTCGCGGACGCGATAGTGGACTTGGTGGACTCGGGCAATACGCTTTTGTCCAACGGCCTGCAGGAGAGGGAGACGATAGTTGAGTCGCAGGCCGTGCTTATCGGCGGCCGCAACGGAGGCCGGGCCGCGGAAGAGTTTCTCGTGGCGGTGAAGAGCGTGCTGGCGGCGCGGGGAAAGAAGTACCTGATGGCCAACGTTTCGGTGGAGTCTCTGGAAGAAGTCAGGAAGATTCTGCCGGGGTTGACTGGGCCGACGATTGCGCCGATTTACGGCTTCGCGGGAATGATGGCGGTCCAGGCCGTGGTGGCCGAGGAAGAGGTCGCGGGGATAGTGGCGCGGCTCAAGCTTGCCG
>CAYVQS010000160.1:0-2585 GCA_964453195.1 Microcaldota archaeon
CTGGCCCGAATTCTCGAAAGAGGACTTCCAGGCCGCGCTCGACTTCTACGCGGCCACCGAACGCAGGTTCGGCAAATAGGCGCTCAGCGCAAAATATGGTCCATGTCCCCGAACTTCTCGATGAGGCGGGGCAGCCCCAGGAATTTTCCCGCCGCCAGCGCAAGGCCTACCGTCCCGTTGCCCGTTTTGTTGTAAACTGACCGGAAGAGTCGGTGCTTTTCCAGGACGCCGCCGTATCTTTCCCGCCACTTCCTCTCGTACTCGATTTCTTTTTTCTCTCCCTTCAAAAACGCCGCGGCCTCTTCCCCCGCAATCTTGGCGCAGTTGCCGCCGAACACTATTCCGCCGCCAGTCGTCGCCTTGACCTGGCCCGCGGCGTCGCCTACAAGCAGGCAACCGCCTTTCTGCGTGATTCTTCTCGTTCTAAGCGGGATTATTGCGGTGAAGTCGCGCGTTTTCTCTGGTTTTTTTCCAAGCGTCTCAATTACCCGCGTGTTTTTCCAGAAAAGGTCTTTCGCTTTCCCAAGTTCGGAATGCGCGCAAGTCCCGAAGCCAATCCGCGCGCCCGTTTTTCCCGTGGGCACTATCCATGCAAAGAACCCCTTGAACAAGCCCGAGTCGAGGAAGACGTCCACCATGGCCGCGTCCTTGACGTCGCATTCCTCGTACTCCGCCTCGTAGCACAAGACGAAGTCCTTGGCGCCAATCTGCGGAAAATCCATTTCCCTGGCCACGAGCGACGCCGCGCCGTCCGCGCCCACCAGCACTTTTGCGTCGTGCGTCTTGTTGCCGGTTTTTACCCGGTAGCCCCCGTTTTTCTCCACAATCGCTTCGGCTCGCCGGCCGTATAAAATCTCGGCGCCGGCCCTTTGGGCCTCGGCCGCGCACTGCCGGTCGAACGCGAACCGGTCGATTACGCACGCCTGGACCTGCGGGGTGCGGAAGGAAAACGAGTCGTTCGGCGAATGGACGGTTGCGCCGCGGACGGTGTTCAAGACGCTTTTTTCGTAGCCGACGCCCAGCGAGTCGAGGCCGCGTTTGCTGACTATCCCGGTGCATTTTCCCAGTTTGCCCGGGGTCCTATCCTCTTCCAACACCGTGGCCTGCGCTCCGTCTTCGCAGATTTTCTTCGCGCACAGGCAGCCCGCGACCGAGCCGCCGACAACAAGCGCCCCGCTTTCCATGAAACGCTTACTCCGTGCTGCCTAAAAAATGTTTTAAACACCGCCGCGCTAGCTTGTTGCATGGCGGATTTTCCGTTTGTCCAGGTGTTACAGGCATTTTTCGGCCTCGTCCTCATCCTGGTCTCGGGCCACTTCGCTGCAGACGCGCTTTTCGGAAAAAAAGAGCTCGACTTCGCCGAGCACTGGGCAATCGCCCTCGCCCTGGGCCTGTTCCTGCCGCCGCTTGTTTCCATGTTCGCCAACCTCGTCCTGGGAATAAGGTTCGACTTAATTCTGGTCTTCGCAGCCTATCTTTTGGTAGGCGGGCTGGGCTATCTCTTCTCTCTTGAAAGCACTAAGAAGCAGGCCGCCGAGTTCTCGAAAAAGATAGGGTTCTAGAGCCCTTCGAGCTTGAGGGCGACTATCCCGGCGAACATTCCGGCCATGTGCCAGGGGTGCATGGTGCCGCCCTTCCTGAAATGCCATTCAATCGGCACTTCGGCAATTTTCATTCCCTCCTTTCTCGCGCGCAGCAGCAGTTCGACGTCCCACTCGAACCCCGTGCGCTTGAGCGTGGGCACAAGCCTGCGCGCCGCGTCCTTTTTCACCAGCTTGAACCCGCACTGCGTGTCCCTGATTCCAAGGCCGAACAGCGCGTCCACAAGCAGCGAAAAGCCCGCGCTTGCCACCCGCCTCGCAAGCGGCACCTTCGACGGAAGGCTCGCTCCTCGCATCTTCCGCGAGCCTATGACCACGTCGGCCTTTGCGCCAAGCAGCTTGGGAATCTCCGCCGGTCCGGCCGAGCCGTCGGCGTCGTAGATTAGCACGTCGCCTTTCGCCGCGGCCATTCCCGCGTGCACCCCGCCCCCTTTTCCGAGGCGCCTTTCGAAGTGCAGCAGCCGCACCGCCTTGTTCCTTGCGGCGAATTCCCGGGCAATATCCGCGGTCGAGTCGGTGCCGTCGTCGGACACTATTACCTCGTACTCCTCGACGTTGGCCGCCAGCCAGTCCAGCAGCCGCTCCAAAGTGGCGCGGATCCTGTTTTCCTCGTTGTGCGTGGGTACTACTATGGAAAGCAAGGAGAATCAACTTCAATATTTCAAGGGCGGCAGGTCGACGCCCCGCTTTTTCAGGCTCGTGTTGAACAGCGCGTAAATCTCCCCAAGCCGCTGTTTGTCCCTGGCCTCGAACCGCACGCTCAGCGCAGGCTCCGTGTTTGACACGCGCACCAGGCCCCAGCCGTCCGGCCATTCCGCGCGCACGCCGTCAAGAGTATTGATTGAAATTCCTTGCCCTGACATCTCGGTTTTCAGTCCGTCCACCACCGCCTTCTTCTTCGAGTCGTCGCAGTACGGCCGGTATTCCGGCGTTGCGAAATAGTGCGGCAGCGCCGCGGCAAGTTCGCTCATTTTCTTGCCGCTT
>CAYVQS010000161.1:0-2572 GCA_964453195.1 Microcaldota archaeon
GCTAGGCATCCTGTAACTGCGAAGCACTTTTTTTCCAAGCGTCTTTGCCACGGCCGCGTCAAGCGCGCCAAGCATCGCTTCTCCCGCCTGCCCCGAAAACTTCACGCCCCTAGCCACGAGTATCAGGTGGGCAGCGTCGGAATTGGCCTTGTCTATGCCCACGCGGACGTGGATTTCGGGCCCGGCCGGTGTTTGCGCGGGGGTTGCCGCCGCTTGCCTTGGAACTGCGCGCGGTGCCTGTTTTGCCATAGCTGGCCCGGGTTCTTCGTGCCCGAACACTTTGGCAATCGTTTCTTTTGACGGGCCTTTCAAGCCAGCGGCCCATTCGTCGAGGTTTTTGCCCATTTCAAGCCCACTGCTTGTTGCGTTTAGTGGTTAAAAAAAGTTGCCAAAGGGCCCGCCGCGGCGAAGGCCGCCGGATTATTCTTCCCGGCGCAGTCATGCGAGGGTCTTGAGGAGGCCAAGCAGCCTGGGGCGCCTGAGGAACACGCCGGCCATTTTGGGCATTACCTTGGTGAGGACGCCGGCGTAATTCCCCTTCAAAATCGCGTCCAGGTCGTTTTCCGAAATGGCGCCAAGCAATGCGTTGAAGTCGTCGTCGCCAAGCTGTTCCATTACTTTCCTGAGCTTGAAGCGCTTGAGCATTTTCTGGCCGCTCTTGCCCCACCACGCCGTCTCGTACTCCTTGAGGTTGGAGGCGGAAAAGTCCCCCTTTTCCCACGCTTTGGCTGCGACCTTTCCGGCCAGTGCGCCGGCCTCGATTGCCAGGCCGATTCCGCCGCCGTGGATGGGGTCCACCATGTGGCCCGCGGTGCCGATTACCATGGCGCCGTCCATGACGAGCTGTTTTTGGGGCTCGGCGACCGAGATTATTCCGCCCTTGACCTCGATTATCTCGGCCCTGCCGTAGCGCTTGGGGTCGTTCTTGATGAATTCGTCAAGCAGCTTCTTGGGGTCGCCGCCCGTGCTTCCGCCGATTCCGATTCCGACGTTGGCGACGTCCTTGCCCTTCGGGAACACCCAGACGTATCCGCGGGGCGCAATCTTGTTGCCGAAATACACCTCGATCATCTGTTCGGAGCAGTCGACGTTCACCATCTCGTACTCGACGCAGGTGTCGACGTCGTAAAGGTTGGAAAGCGCGCGGAATCCGAGCTCCCTCGCGATTTTCGCCTCCATTCCCTCGGCGCTGACTATGAGCGGGGCGCGGAACTCGCGCTCTTCGCCGTAGTGCACGGCCTTGACTCCAACGGCTTTTCCGCCCTCGCGCACAAGGCCGGTGACGAGGGTGTGCGGCAGGATGTGCGCGCCCGCCCGTCCGGCGGCCATGGCAAGCTGCTTGTCGAAAATCTTCCGCTCCAGCACCACGCCGGTCGATGACGGCGTCTTTATCCTGACCTTGTGGCCGCTTGGCGCGAAGACGTCGACGCCGAGGATGTGCTGGGCAACGCACTTTGGGTTGAGGTCGATTCCAAGCTCCTTTTCCCAGTGTGTCGTGATGCCTTCGCCGCACCTTACTGGCGAGCCGAGCTCCTTTTTCTTGTCAACCATGAGCACGTTCATGCCGGCCTTCGCAGCAAAGCGGCAGAACTCGCTTCCGGCGGGCCCGCACCCGATTACAACCGCGTCGTATTCTTCAGCCATTTTCCTTCACGTCCAGAGTCTCTCAGGGCTTGGTGACCGTGATTGCCCGCATCGGGCATCCCTTTTCGCAGATTCCGCACCGGGTGCATAAGCGGTCGTCGCAGACTATTTCGGCCTCCAGGTTGGTGAGGGCGACAAACGGGCACACGCTGACGCAGCCCGCGCAGTAGATGCACCTGTTCCTGTCGATTTTCCAGCCCATTTGCTAAGCACCTGCGAAGAACTCATTATATCGGGCTAAATTTAAAACCGCTTTTTTGGGCTCATTCCGTGAATTGCTGGTAGTTTTCGTCGTTGAACTCGTAAAGCGGCCGCGTAACTTTTTTTCCGCCGCACAAGGCTGCGCGGACGAGTTCCTCGTGCGTCCCCTCGGTCCAAGACGCGTTGAACCTGCAGTCCGCGTCGCTTGGGTCCAGCACGAACCTTTTGCCGGCGTGCTCGAACAGCACGAGCGGGTGCCGCGCCCCGCCCTCGAGTTCGACCACCCGTATCTTGGCGGTTTTCTCGCCAAGCGCGTGCAAAAGCGAGCACAGGAAAATGGCCTTGTCGAACGGGTCCGCGGCCTTGAGGTCAACCACGTCCCTGGGCGAGAGCCAGTACGACACCGAAAGGTCGGCGTTTATCGGGCTTAGGGCCTGGACGAGGTCAAAGGCCTTTTCCGCAAGCCCCAAAAAATCGCGCCGGAAATTGTACTGCAGCTCGCTTTTGTCAGCTTCCACGCCCGCCCGTTCCGCCAGCCCGCGCTCGAGCTCTTCCTTGAGGTCGGCCGCCAGCTGCCGGATGGCCGCGTCCTCGCCGTTGACCAGTTCCTTCAGCGCGGGAATCGTCTTTTCCTCCTGGAGGCCGATGTAGTCCGCGTATTTCTCGATGATCTTCTTGTAAGCCGCGGCGCGGACCCGGTACGCGTCGCAGCCGTCGGGCTCGGCGG
>CAYVQS010000162.1:0-2566 GCA_964453195.1 Microcaldota archaeon
TGCAAAAACAACTGCTACGGCGCCGTTCTTAACGCCTGGGTGGTGCGGCAGGAGGGAAATAGCGGAAAGCTTGGGCTCAACTTCGGGGACGCCGACTCGTACCAATACCTGTCGGGCAACAAGGTAGTCGCCGACAACACCTGGCACCACATCGCCATAGTAATCGACCGGGCTGGCGCGATAACGTTCTATGTAGACGGAGCGGCCGACGTAAGCGTGCCCGCGTCCGGAATCGCCGAGCCGCAGGGGGGAAGTGGCCCGGCGAAAATCGGGGGAAACATCGGTGGCGCATACGCATATCTGAATGGCGCAATGGACGAGGTCAAAGTCTACAACCGCGCGCTTTCACAGGCGGAAATCCGCGACGACGCCTTCTGCCCGCCGCCAATATGAAAAGAAAAGGGAAATGCGACCGCCGAAGGCGGAGCCCTTGGCTCAGTGCCTTTTGGAACGTGGCATTTTCGCGCCTAATTCCGCACTACGGCAAATACTTCCCACGCCCTACAGTTTACTTTAACTTTACTTTAACTTTTCTTTAAATTACTTTAATTAAAGTTGTTTAAAGTTTTCGGCGCGAAATTGGCGGAGTGGGAACTGAGCCTAGGGTGAAGTGCGACCGCCGGGATTTGAACCCGGGTTTCGAGATTTTTGCGTCACTAGTTTTCTTTCTAGTTGAGGTCTTTCTTTTTCAAAAGAAAGAAGTCAATGGCAATCTCGTGTCCTACCAGTCTAGACTACAGTCGCATTGGAACGAGAAAACGGAAAATAATTGGGTAAGTGCAAAAATAAAAAGCCTGCCAAGGGGCGAAAAACTCAGGGTTCGCGGTATTCCGCGGCCGGCTTCTTGGTGAAGAAAATCACGAGCAAAAGCACGAGCAAAACGCCCATCCCGATTACGGCCACGGCCTGGTAGTCCGTGCCCCCGGCCTGGGGCGACGGCTGCTGCTTTCCCGGCACTTTTGGCGGGGCGGTAGGCTGCGGCGCCTCGGACGGCGTTGGCGTGGGCGTCGCGACCGCGACCAAGAGCTTCCTGCGCAGCTCCAGTTCTCCCTTTTCAAGGAACACCGTGAGGTTGATTACGAGCTCTTCCTGGCCCGGGCTCACCTGGGCGGAATAAACTAGTTGCTTGGACTCGCCGGGGAAAATGGAGACGGACTTGTTCTGGGCAAAGCCGTTTTCGAGCCAGAGCATGGCCTGCGCGTTGTTGATTATTGTGTTGCCGTTGTTGGCCACCGCGACGGAAATGGTCAGCGTGCGGCCGTCCATGGACGCGGAAAAGTCGCGCAGCTCTGCGCCCTCCTCCACGTTTTTTTCGGAGTCCGCGCGGCCGGAGAGGGAAAAGTTGCGCAGCTGGGCCGCGCCGGAAACCGCACTGGGGCAGGAATAGACGTAGCCTGGCTGCATGGCTTCGAAATACAGCACGTTCCACGAAACCCTGCGCTCTTCGTCTGGCTTGAGGTAGACTAGCTTGGACGGCGCGTCGAGTACCCTGAACTCGGTGCACACCGAAAGCGAAAGCGGGATTGCCAGGGGCTTGCCGGCCTTGTTGGAAACCGCGGCCGAGACTGTTTCGCGCGAGCCGCTTCCCCGCTCGCTGGAAGGATAGGAGACGTCGAGGCCGAAGAATTCCGAGAAGTCCTCGGCGTACAGAAACTCTGCGGACTGTTCGGTGTTGATTGCCATCTGGCCCAAATCGCCCCTGCCCTTGGTGAGGAGCGTGAGCTTGGTGTCGTTCTGGTCGCGGCCGTAAGCCATGACTACGTGGGTGCCGTCGATTACCCCCGCCTCGCCGAACGTCGGGTCCGACGGAATCCACTTGCCGTCAATGGCGGCCTCGACCCACGAGTGCGGCCCCCACTCCTCGCCGTTGTAGACGAAGCCCACCACGTAGCGGGCGGGAATCTTTTCCGCCCGCAGGAAACCCAAAAGGAGGTGCGCGTATTCCTTGCACACGCCCTTGCGGATGTCGAGCACCTGGCGCGAGTTGAGGGCGGAAACCAGGTTGAACGTGAACGCGGCCTTCTTGTCGTATTCCACGTGGGTGTGCGTCCATTCGGTGAGCCGCGCCAGTTTTTCGAAGTCGTCGGGCGCCCCGGATACGACGGAGCCTGCCAGCGTCCGGATTGCCGAGTCGAAGACCACGAAGCTGCTTTCCTCGAGAAACACGGAATCGGGGGCGTCCGCGTCCTCGTAGACCGTGCTCGGCTCGTAGTTGGTCTCGGCAACCGCGTCGAGGACTATTTCCTCGGACGAGTTCAGGGGAAGGAACGTGAAGTTGAGGACTGTGTTGCCGAACTCATCCGTTCCGGCGGAAAAGTTGCGGTTGGAGGAAAACACGGCCTTCTGGTTAGACGTGTTGGGAAAACCGTAGGCGGAAAACACGGCCTCGGTGGGAAGGTTCCAGCCGAACGACACCGTCCAGTTGAGCCTCACGCCCACGCCTGCCCGTCCCACGTCCTTGGGTCCCGGATTGGCAAAGCACAATCCCGCGGCCAAAACCAGGGCTAGCGCGAACAAAACTGCAAGGCGACGGAGAAGCATAGGGCTCCAAGAAAAGTGGGCGGGC
>CAYVQS010000163.1:0-2566 GCA_964453195.1 Microcaldota archaeon
CCGGCATTGCGCGGTAGGTTTCGCAGGCAAAGTCGGAGAGCGCGACGAGCGACAGGCCTGCCGGGGCGCCGATGCATTTTTGGCCACTAGTTACGCAGGCGTCGATTCCCCAGTCGTCGAACCGCAGTTCGTCGCCGGCAAGGCCGGAGACGGAGTCGACGATGACTCCGCAGTTGTGTGCCTTGGCGTAGGCGGCGATTTCCTTGACCGGGTTCTTTCCTCCGGTGGAAGTCTCGTTGTGGACGACGACTATCCAGTTGGGGGAGTGTTGGTCGATGAGGGCCTTGGCGTCTTCGACGTGGATGCCTTTGGTCCAGTCAAGCTTGGCGTGGACGGCGTTTTTGGAGTAGATTTTGCAGGCGTCGCCCCAGCGCTTGCCGAAGTCGCCGTTTTCGAGCGTGAGGACCTTGTCTTCGGCCTTGAAGAGGTTCTGGAAGACGGCGTCGAGGGCTCCGGTGCCGGAGTTGGAGAGGACAAAGACGGTTTTCTGGGTAAGGAAAATCTGCTTGGCCTTGGAGACGGAGTCGGCGAACAGGGTCTTGAATTCTTCGGAGCGGTGGCCGATTATTTGCCTTCCGCCGGCTTCGCAAACTCTAGCGCTCAGTTCTACTGGGCCCGGAATGAACCATTTCACCATAGTATTCCCCACCTTTTTTGCGAGTCAAAACGACTAACGAATTCGCTGAAAGCCCGGGCACGCGCCGGGAAAAAACCAGAGAAACTAATATCGGCGCAAAGCCTTAAAAGGAGTCGCCGGAAGGCGCTGGTCGAGCGGGCCGTAACCGGTCAGATGTTGACGTATTTGAGGATTTGGCTCAAGTCGTCGCCGTCGACGGAAAAAGTCGCCGCGGCCCTGGTTTTGGGCTTGGCGTTGAAGGCGATTCCGATTGCCGACTCGCGAAACATGGCGATGTCGGTCGAGCCGTCGCCCACCGACACGGTCTTCTCCTTGGAGATGCCCAGCTGGGCCTGGAGCTTTTTGACCACCTGGCCCTTGCCGTCCGCTCCGCCGACGAATATCTCGACTTCGCCCGTCAACACGCCGTTTTCGACTCCCAGGTGGTTGGCGTGGACAGAGTCGACGCCCGGAAGCCTCCCTCGCAGGGGGTCAATGACCTGGCGGAACGAGCCGGAAACGACGGCGACGTAGAAGCCGCGGCGCTTGAGTTCGGCAATTGTCTCCGCCGCCTTTGTGCGCAGTTCGACGCGTTCGTCGGCCATTTTGCGGATCTTGCCCATTGGCAGGCCTTTGACTGCGCCGACTTTCCTGCGCAGCGTCGAGTTGAAGTCTGCGCTTCCCTCCATTGCGGCGCGGGTCAGGGCGGCGACTTCGTCGTACTTGCCGACCATCCGCGCCATTTCGTCGATGATTTCCTGGCGGATAAGGGTGGAATCGCAGTCGAAGACCACGAGCTTGTCCGGCTTTCTGGGGGAAGCGTTTTTGTCGGAAGGCATTTGGAAAATCACTTGGGCGGATTTGTTCAGAACCGGGTTAAAATCGGAAAAAATCAGCCGGAGCGGTAGCGCAGCATTTCGCTTCGCGCCTGTTCGAGCTGGCCGCGGGCGACGTCGGTCTTGCGGCGGAGCTGGCCGACGAGCGAAGAGGAATATTTTATGAGCATGAGGTTGTCGTAGACGTCTTCGAGGCGGGAGAAATAGTACTTGGCGTCTTCGAGCCGGTTTTCGGCGAGGGAGACTTGGATTGCGCGGCGCAGTTCCCCGGCGACGTCGGCGACTCCGTTGAGATACGGGACTGGTTCGAGGCCGAGGTCTTCGTGGGAAGGCAGGTCCTTGCGGTCGAACACGGCCGACAGGCAGGAGATTTCGGTAAACTCTTGGTAGCAGATGGAGGAAATGTGTTCGAACCCTTTGTCGATGGCCTTCATTGCCAGGATTTTGGACTGGAGCTCGGCAATGGAAGTGCGCGCGGAGGACAAATCGGAGGAGTGCAGGTCCTTGATGGCCTTGGCGGAGAGGCGGACGATTTCGCGGCTAAGCGACAAAACGGAGTCCTGGCGCTTTTCCCGCTCGTCGAAAAACGGAAGCAGGTTTTTGACAGTGTCTTCAAATTTGGCCATTTTTGCACATCTCCGGGCAGTTAAGGGGGATTAGGCAAAAAAGGCTTAAAAGACGGCCTCCTAACTAGTTGGAACCGAATTGAACTGATTGAAACGGAAAGGGACTGTTTGGGGATGTGAAAACGGTGGAACGGGAAAAACTGGTTGTTTCGCTTGGGGGCTCGACTCTGTTCGCGCCGTCGGGAGCGCTGGACAAGGCTTTTGTCAGGCATTTTTGCCACATAATGGGCGACGTTGGCCGGGAAAAGAGCGTGGCAATCGTCGTTGGCGGGGGAAAGCTTGCAGGCGTGGCCGCGGAGCGCGAGAGAAAGGCGGGCAGGGGAGAGTTTTTCGCCGACCGCGAGGCAATCAAGGTCACTAAGAAGAATGCTGAAATGTTCAGGAAGTGCCTTGGAAAGGCTGCGGCGGGAAAAGTGGCGGCGGGTTTCGACGAAATCGCGGGCCAGGCCGCCAAAGGGAAGATTGCCGTGGCCGGCGGAATGCTCGAG
>CAYVQS010000164.1:0-2543 GCA_964453195.1 Microcaldota archaeon
AATTTATTATTGGTTGCTAGGCCCGAATAAGGCTAGGCCCGCATCTGGTTATACGCTTCGAAGATGTCGGTGACCTCAATTACTTCAAGCCCGGCTGCTTCGCCTACGCCCGAGCCCCCGCCGTCCTCCTTGCATTCCTGCCGGACTTCGCCGTTGACGTAGACGAACGTGCACGTCTTGCTCGAATAACCCGGAAGCGACGACTCGCCCCTCGGCACGAGCAGGCGCTTGTACCCCGCGGCCGCGGCCGCCTTGGCCTTGCCCAGGATGCCGCCCACCGGGCCTACCGTGCCGTTCACGTCGTTGCCGATGGTGCCCGTAATCAGCGTGTCCGAGCGAAGCGACTCGTTACGCAGCACCGCGATGGTCGCCACCGTGATGGCGGCGCCAGCCGACTCGCCCCCGACAACCGACGAGCCGGTCGAAATGTCGTAGTAAACGTTGACGTTCGAAGTGTCGCGCTTGGCAATCTGCCTCGCGATGTTAAGCGCGATGCGGATGGAGTCCTGCGTGTCCGGATTCAAAAGCGGGCTGTTGTCGCCCATGTGGATGAACACCTTGCCCTGGCCCCTCGCAAGCTCGACCGTCAAGTCCGCAAGCCTGCCTTCGCCCGAACGGTCCACGGCCGGAAGCTTGAGGTCGAGGGTCCGAAACGGAAGCGCGCCGACCTGCGCGCCGGTCTCGAGCCCGCGCGTCTCGGCCGCCGCGACCTTTTCCGAAATCGAGGACAAATAGATGCGGTCGACCTCGTCCTTCAGCGAATAGCCAAGCAGCACCGACAGGAGGACGCAGACCAGAAAGACCGCGAAAAGCTCTTTTTTCATGTCCAAGGAGAAAAAGATTGCAAGATTTAAAACCTGTCATGCGGCAGCCGCTTTACTGGGTGATGCAACGGGCATTCCGGGCGCAAATGCAGCCTTCCGGGCGCGGCAGCCACTTTTCGGGCAAGGACCGTCACTTTTCTGACTCGCGGGAATGCGCGTGGGCGAAGCGCATGAACTTGCGCTCCTTGACCGCGTGCTCAAGCGCCTTGACAAGCCGCTGGTCGAGGCGGTCATCCTTCAGCAGCTCAACGATTGCCGTCGACACCGAAGACTCGTGGTCGTACGGCCGTTCTTCTATCTTGGCGGCGAACTGGTCGGCCACCGAGACTATTTTAGCATAGACCGGAATCTCGTCGCCGGACAGGCCCTCGTAGCCGCTGCCGTCGATAAACTCGTGGTGGTAATGCGCGGCGTCGGCGATTATCCTGCCAAGGCGGGACACGCTTCCGAGAGAGGTCTGGAACCGCCGCTCAAGATGCCTGCTGCCGAGCACCGTGTGCTGCCGCTTTATCTCCTCGATTTCCGCCTTGCCAAGCGGGGAAGCCGTGCCCTCGACCACGCGCTGCGAGTGCTCGGGAAGATAGTGCTTGCCGACGTCGTGGCCCAGGCCCGCGAGAAAAGCCTTTTCGGCCTTGGCCCTTTTGAACGGGCCGCTAAAATGGTTCAACGCAATTGCGTAGGAAAAGACGGCGACCTTGGAAAACCCGGCGTAGGAAAACTCCGGCCTGGAAGACTCTTGCCTTCGAAGCAGCGCGCACATTTCTTGCCAGCTCCTGTTAAGTTTTGCAATCTCCCGCGAAGTTGCATTTTCCCGTGAAAAGGTGCAGCGGGCGTTCCCGGCTCGAATGGGCCTGCGCGGAACAGTTGGCTGCGCTCTTTCTCCGCCTCGTATCTCGCGAGCACGGATTTCAAAACTTATAGTTGCTCCTTCCGGCCTGGCTAGTTTCGTCCTGAAATCCGTAACGCGGGGCAAGGCATCCGCGATTGAGCGCAGGCTGCGGCCGCGCACTCCACACCCTCGCCGGGCGTTCACCCGCCCTGAAGGGAATTTGGCGTGCAGGGAATCCCTGGCTCCCCGGCTAGCCCGCTGCAGTAGGAAATTGGAATGAACCAAAATAAAAAGCGGTCGCACCGGCCGCGCCAAGGCGGCGGATAAAACGCGCGGCCAAAACCCAGAAAACCACCGCCAACCCCAAGCAAAACCAAGCAAAGGCGCCGGCAGCGCAGAGGCAAACTGTTTTTATAGTTAAGCAAATTAATGCACGAAGCACGAGGCGAGCTTTCGCAATCCAGGACTTGTTTTCGCCCCGCCCAAGGTGATTTGTGAATGGAAGAAATCGTCAACGAAGCGCTCAGATCCACTAAGATGATGAAGGAACAGGGCAAGATGACCAAGGACTCCGAGTTCCAGTTCCAGACTCCCCGCATCATGGTCGTCGGCTCCGGAGGCGCCGGATGCAACACCATCAACCGCCTCGCGCGCGCCGGAATCAAGGGCGCCGAAATGTACGCAATCAACACCGACAAGCTCCACCTGACCACGATTGCAGAATCGGTCAAGAAAATCCTCATCGGCGCGTCAGTCACCAAGGGCCTCGGCGCGGGAGGATACCCCGACGTCGGAAGAAAGGGCGCCGAAGCATCGCGCGACGCGCTTGACAAGATGTTCTCGGGCGCCGACCTCGTCTTCCTCACCGCAGGAATGGGAGGGGGAACCGG
>CAYVQS010000165.1:0-2542 GCA_964453195.1 Microcaldota archaeon
CGGTCTTTCCGCCGCTGCCGTGCGCCGCCCTGACTGCGTCCGAATATTTCCTGTCCGGCCTCTTGGCCTCGGCGGGCTCGGCCACGTAGAAAGTGTCCTGCAGCTCCCTGCTTGGGTGGTCCTGGGGCACGAACAGCGCGTCGAAGTTCCAGAAGCTCGACTCCACTATCGGGCCCTTGATTTCCGAAAAGCCCATGTTGAGGAAGATTTCGCGAATCCTGTCGGCAAAACCCCGCAGCGGGTTCTTTTTCGCGCAGTACGCGACCGGCACCGGCGCGCCCACGTCGTATTTCCTGAAAGAAGCGTTCTTCCACGCGCCCGTCCGGAGCATTTCCGGAGTAAGCTGCGCAATTGCCGAAAGCGACTCCTTCCCGCCTGAAAGCGCCGAACGCCCCTCCTTCGTGATGCGCGCCTTGGCGTCCTTGCTGACTTTCGTCTCGACGATTCCGCGCGCCGACATCTCCTTGAGAGCGGCCCCGTCAGCGCCGCGCGCCGACCCGCCCTTTCCCACGAGCCCAAGAAGCGTCTCGTGCCCGCTTTTTTCCAAGTTGCCGCGGATTTCAAGCAAAGTCTTGCCGTCCTTGCTTGCAAACGCGACCCAGCCATTCTTCTTGGCCCACTGCAGCGCCACGCTCCAGTCCTTCTGCGACAATCCCGACGCCGCGTACGCCGCGTTGATTTCCAGCGGCCCGCTTTTTTCAAGAGTCTGCGCAAGCCGTCTTTCGGGCAGGCCCTTGTGCAAATACTCCTTTCCCGTTTCGGTAAGCGCAATTGCCTGGGACGACGTCCGTTCCACCGCGGCGTAGCCCTTTTCCTCAAGCGACACCAGCACGCTCATAAGAGCGTCCTTCGACACGCCCGCGGCCCCCGCAACGTCTTCGACGCCGCGCATTTCGTCGCCAAGCGCCTTCAGGATTCGCAGTTCGGATTCGTTAAGCGTCATTTTTCCCACTCTTCTACGGCCGGTAGCCGAATTTCCTCAGCATCTCGCGCCGCTCAGAAACATCGGCGCCGCTTTCAATTCCCTTGGGCGATTCGCCGTCAACTATTCCAACTACTCCGCGCCCCTGGTCCGTCTGTGCGACAATCGCCTGCACCGGGTTGGCGGACGCGCAGTAAACCGTGCACACTTCCGGCACCTGCTTGATTGCGTTCAAGACGTTTATCGGAAACGCGTTGCGGATAAAGACCACAAAAACGTGGCCCGCGCCGATATTCAAAGCCTCTTTCTCCGCCGCTCCCTTCAGCTCCGCGTCGTTGCCCTCGCTGCGCACCAGGCACTTGCCGCTGGCCTCGCAGAACGCGACGCCGAACTTGATTCCCGGCGCGCTGTCTGCCAGCGCAAAATACAGGTCCTCGGCGCTTTTTATGAAATGAGTCTGCCCGATGATGACATTGGCATCCTTCGGCGTCTGGACGTCTACTTTGAAGAATTCCACTTCCATTAGCAAGATGCCCCCTTTGAGGACAAGATTAGGCAGAAAACCAAATTAAAACCGTTCGATACGCCGTTAAGGCGCGATTATGGGCAAACGGTTTAATAGTCCCCAAACTTGATTTTCCAAGGTGTTGAAAACGAACCTTCTGCTCAAGGCAATTTTGGGGTTATTTCTTATTGGTATTCTTATTGTTGGCGCGATAAAGTTCGGGTATATTGATTTTGTGGGAGACGGGCCGTTGTTGACGCCGTTTTCTCCGTTGCCAACAATTAAGGTTGCAGTAGTGGGCCGCGCCTCTCCGGAGCTCAAGGCCATGCTCGAGGCCGAGGACTTCCGCGTATCTGACATTTACTACGCGGGCGACTTTAAACAGGAAATTATCTATCCCGGCGCGCTGAACAATTTTAACGTCGTCATTTTACAGAACACTCCGACGTGCGGCAGCAAGGCCCGCAAAATCATCGCCGACAAAGTCAAGTCCGGCGGCAAGTTCATCGTCATCGGAGACGCCTGCCTGTTAGACGAGCAAACAAACCAAACGACCGGCTGGCAGACAAGCGAACTTGCCTCAATTATTCCGGTGGTCGTTGAACAAAACGCCGATTATGCTCCGTTGCGGGTGCCGGTCTCTTCCAGGGTTTCAATTGCCAATTTTTCGCACCCAATTTTTAAGCAAATCAAGAAGTTCGGCTTTAACCAAGACGCGCTTGCAGTAACCCCGAAAACAGGAGCGGACACTTTGGCTTCTTCAGAAGCAACGGAGTCGCAGCAGGCCACGCCGCTTATTGTGGAGAAAAAGACGCCCGAAGGCTCAAAAATCATCTACTTGGCCTACGACCCGTCGCCGATGACCAGCCGCAACATGTTCCTCAACATGCTGCTTTATCTCGGCGGCCGTTCTCCGTAGCCCCCGGTCTGAAAACGCGGCTTCGTTTCCCGACGAACGGGAATTCGTTTATAAATTGTCGCGGGTGTAATTTTCTCCTATGGACATCGTAGTCGCGCCCGGCACTTTGAACAAGACCGGCGGCTGGGGCTCCAAGCGCCCGCTTGTGGACAACCAAAAAGGCATCCGGGGCGGCACCTGTCAGAACTCCTGCCCC
>CAYVQS010000166.1:0-2540 GCA_964453195.1 Microcaldota archaeon
AATGGGTGTGCTGTCGGGCATTTCACTCAACTTGTCCGAAGGAATGCTCCGCATCGGGAAAAACGCCGGACTCCACTTCGGCCTTGAACTTTTTGGCGGACGCGGCGACTATGGGCGAAAGGTCGGCGTATTTCTTGGCGAACTTCGGCGAAAGCCCGCCGTAGAGGCCGAGGACGTCGTGCAGCACGAGGACCTGGCCGTCGCAGGAAGGGCCGGCGCCGATGCCGATTGTCGGGATTTTCAGCGAGGAAGTGACTTGTTTTGCCAAAGGTGCGGGGATGCATTCCAGGACTATGGAAAAGCAGCCGGCCCGTTCGAGGAGAAGGGCGTCGTCGAGGATTTTCTTTGCCGATTCCGCGTCCTTTCCCTGGACCTTCATCTGCGCCGCGGTCTGGGGGGTGAGGCCCAGGTGGCCCATTACGGGGATTTCGGAAGAGACCAGGACGCGCACGACGTCGGGACAAGCGCCTTCGACCTTGACTGCCTTGGCGCCTGCTGCGATGAACCTCTGCGCGTTGGACAGCGCGGCTTTCGGGGAGGAATAGGAATTGACAGGCATGTCAGCGACAACTAGGGAAGAAGACGTGCCGCGGGCTACGGCGGAGACGAACAGGAGCATTTCCTCCATGGTCGCGGATTTGGTGTCTGGCCGTCCCAAGACCACCATGGATGCCGAGTCGCCGACGAGGAGGACGTCAATTCCGGCCGGGTCGAGGATGCGGGCGAAGGAAAAGTCGTAGCACGTCAGGACCGAAATTCTGCGCCTGCCCTTGAGAGAACGGATTAGTGCGGCATCCACCAAAAACCCACCCGGAAGAATTAGGCCGCGCGGATTAAAGGTTTTTGCGCCCGCGGTTTGCGGCCCGGTTTTTTGCATTTCTCGGCCGCGGCTTGGTCGACCGCGTCTTGGCTTCGGCTTGCGGAGTTGGCGTTTTGCGCCGCGCATAAGCAGGGGGTTGCGCCAAGGCAGACGACTCGATTTCTTTTTCCCTGCTCTCGACGGTGTAAAAAACTACGGCGGTTCCGAACAGCCAGGCCGGCAACAGCGCGGGGACCACCAGGCCTTCCGGCAGGCCGGCGAAGAGCAGGAACGCGGCTATTGCCGCGGCCAGGGCGAACGAGGCGGCGGCCGACGAAAGTAGGGTTTTCGCCCGGCGTTTTGGGAATCTGGCGAGCCAGGCGCGCCGGACGCGCTTGGTGCCCTTGGCCGCGCGCATTTTCCATCACTTCCCGCGGCGCTTGGCCAAGGCAGGGGCCGGCTGGACTTTTTGCTTCTTGAACTCGGAATACGAGTACATTACGAGGAACAACGAGGCTACGAGGATGGACGCTATGCAGAACCACAGCGCCAGGTTCCCGAACAGAAGGCCGATGAGCGAAAGGCTCGCCGCGGCCTTGTACATTTTTCCCGCGGCCCGGTGGGTCTTGTCCCACACCGTTTCGCTTGCCAGCGCCCAGGGGGTGCGGATGCCGATGAAGAAGTTCTGCTTTATTTTCGGCAAAATGGCCCCAAGGAGGTAGAACAGGCAGGAAAGCATGAACACCATGGCAACGGTCATGTCGAATTCGCGGACGGTGATGTAGAAAATCGTGGCCAGGTAGAACGCGGCTAGGAAGAGGACGAACCCCAGGCGATAGGCGAAGTACTGGTCCTTGAACTTTTCGTAGTTCTTGCGGTAGGGGTCGACGGACGGAAGCGACGAGAACACCACGTAGAGGAACACGGCCAGCGCAGGCATGAAGAAAAGCGCGACTGCCTTGGGGCCGAAGCCGTCGGCCACTCCCTCGGCGTTCCAGTGGGTCGGAACCGACTCCGGAAGCCGTGGATAGACCAGGACGCCGGTGAAGAACATTGCGGCAATCAGGGCGAACGATATTGCGTCGCGCTTCTCAAAACACATTTGGAACACACCTTTTCATCGACCGCCAGCACAGCACCATGCAGATCAGCGCCGCGGTCAGGGCCGAAACCACGCCCGCCTTCTCAAGGTCAACCTTGCCGTCGAGAATCAACTGGACTGCGACGCTGGAAAACAGGGTGATGGCGAAGAAAATCGCGAACCACGACAGGTTTTCCTCCAACGAGCGCATTGCGGGACCCGAAGAAAGCACCATTTGCCCGAATAAAAGAGTTTGCGCCTAAGGCAGCCTTTGCTGGCAAAGCCGGCCCCAGGCGGTTTTCTTGCAGGCCCTCGCCTCAGCGCGACGAGGGACAAAGGCGGTAGAACAAGCGGTAGCGCAGATAGGCCGACAGGATCTGGGACAGTTCCCCGTCCGAGCACCCGTCCAGGCCGTGCTTTTGCAGGAAGGCGAAGCGCAGCGCCAGGGGAACCAAGACGCTCGCCGCGGGCGCGGCCGACGAGCATTCGCCGCAGTTTTTCTTGTAATGCTCGACCGCGTCGTCGAAAAACTTCTCGGAAACAGGCTCGAAATCGGAGCCCGCGCCAATTTGCGACAGAAGCTCGCTTAGGCCGGCGCGGAACTTTGGCTCAATCCTCTCGAAATTAGACTCTATTGCCTCGGGCGCCATGTTTCCGACC
>CAYVQS010000167.1:0-284 GCA_964453195.1 Microcaldota archaeon
GAAGCTTATGTAGATTCCCTCGAAGCCGTTTTCGGTGAGGTAGCGGAGGGTTTCGACGTTGGCGTCGAAGTAGGCGTCGGTGGGGACCTCCATCATCACTACCGCGCCCTCGCCGTGCTTGGCTAGCGCGTTTTGTATGGAATCCACCGGTCCTGCCATTTTAGTCCCCGTTTCCGTTCAAGCAGTCACGTTCTTCCTGTTTTTCTTCCTTTTGCCTGAAGGCAGGCGGACGGCGCCGGCGCGGCGGCCTTGTCAGGAGAGCTTGGAAAGCATTACCAGGTCGA
>CAYVQS010000167.1:294-2520 GCA_964453195.1 Microcaldota archaeon
GGCGCGCCCTTATTTTGCCGCCTTCTTTGGCGATCAATTCGACTTCATAGGGTTCGATCTTTGCTCCCGCCATGCGTTGGATGAATTTTGCCGCCATCTTGGCCTTGGTGGCCGCGGAAAGGAACGGGAGCTGCGTGAAGGACTTGCCGGTTATTTCCTCGCGCGAATACCCTATCCAGTCAAGGCAACGGGGGTTGACGTCAATTATTTTCCTGTCGCGGCCGACCAGTATTATGGCCTCGGGAGACAGTTCGAAGATGGTCCTGAACTTTTCAAGCTCGGGAAGCGCGTATTCGCCCGAGCTGAGCGTGCCGGTAATCCTGCCTTGTTCGTCCCTGAGCACGACGTTGTGCCAGGCGACCTTGCGTTCCGCGCCGGGCCGGGTAAGCACGGGGTTTTCGTAATATTCCGCGGGCTCGGTTTTTCCCGCCATGAGCTGGTCGAACACGCGCCGCACGTCGCGCCTGAGGCGTTTTGGAACCGCGGTTTCGAACCAGTCCCGGCCTATTAGCTCTTCGGGCGAGTAGCCTAGGACTTCGCACGCCTTCTTGTTCGCCCGGGCGATTCTGCCGTCTTTGTCGAGGACCACCAGCATTACTCCAACTACTTCGAAGTACTGCTTCACCAGCTCCTTTTCCGCTACGAGCGCCTCTTCCGTTTTGCGCAGCTCTTCCAGGGAAGTCCTGAGCGTTTCGCTTTCTTTCTTGAGCTGTGGCGCGGTCTGCTTCATCGCGAGCTTGAGGGAAATCAGCATGCGGTCGAATGCGCGGGCGAGGCGGCCGATTTCGTCGCCGCGCTCCTTGCCCTCCACGGGCGTGTCCAGCTTTCCCCGGCTAATGTCCTCCATCACGCCCGCAATCCGCCCTATGGGGTCGACTATTTTCTGGGAGAGCCAGTACGTTATTGAAAGCACGGAAAACGCAATGAGGACGAGGACGACCGCCCAGACGAGAAGCGCGCTGCGGATTGACGCGAGCGCTTCGCCGGCACCCACTTTGCTGACTAGGGTCCAGCCAAGTGCGGAGAAGCACACCGACGCGCCCATTACTTCGCGGTTGGCGTAGTCCGTGAAAATGCCGTAGAAGCCCTTTTTTTCCAATGTGCATTTCCGGATGGGCGTGGTGTTGACTTGCATCCCGGGATATCCGATGGAACGGCCGGGCTCGCGCTTGTCCGGGGCGTCCCAGCCGAAAGGCGGAATCAGCATTCTTCCCTGCTTGTTGACGAGGAGGATTTCCTGCGTCTTGAACCGCGGGGCGCCGGAAGACGAAACTACTCCGGGTATCGGCTCGTTGGAAATCAGGCGATCTAGTTCGTCGATGGAAGCCCCGAAGACGAGGACGCCGGCGGAGGCTTGCGTGCCGTTCAGGGGAATTGGCGCCGCGGCTATGAACTGCGCAAGGCCTAGGCCGAAGTGGTTGTGGGACTCGTCCGCGTCGGTCAGGAACGCTCCGCGCATGCCGTTTACGAAAACCGGGCCTGCGTGGTCCTTGCCTATTTCCTTGCGGTCGGAGGACGCCACTATCCTGCCGTCTGGGCCGATTATGAAGAAGCCCGCGATGGAAGAGTCGGAGGAGTTCATGCCGTCGAGGTGCCTGCTGAGCTCTTCCATGGCCTCGGCCGTGGCGTTGCCTGCCGCGATTGCGGGGGCGTATTCCTGCAGCTCGCGGTGCGAGGCTAACAGCACGACCTTGTGCTCGAGCGAGTCCAGGTACGCCGCCACCGTCGCGGCCTTGGATTCGGAAACTAAAATCACTTGGGATGAAACCAGGCCCTGCAGGCTTTCGTAGGAATAGTAGATTACCGCGACGTTGAGCAGGATTATGGCGCCCAGCAGGGCAAGCAGGGCGGCGAAAAGCGTTTTCTTTATGGAGGCTTCGGCCATTTTAGTACCCCAAAGGCAGGCGCTAGTCGCTCTGGGCGAGGAGGATTTGGACTATGTTTTGCTTGAAGGCGATGGCGTCCTTTTCCTCCATTATTTTCTGCTCGACGAGGCCGTCGATGTATTTGAGGATGGCGGCGCGGCCCAGGCCCTTTCCGCTTACTTCGGCGAAGACCGATGCGGCCATGGGGCCTAGCGCGCGTTCGAACTCGGCGCGGAGCCTTTCCTCCACGGTGGCCGAGACTTTCCTGGCGACTCCGGTGGTGATTTCCTCGTAGCCGGCCAGGGACTCGCCCATGACGAAGCCCGATGGCGTGATTTCGTACTTCTTCAATCCCTTGCTG
>CAYVQS010000168.1:0-2516 GCA_964453195.1 Microcaldota archaeon
TGGGAGGAGGAACCGGAACCGGAAGCGCGCCCGTACTCGCCAACGTCGCCAAGAAGGCAGGCGCAATAGTCATTTCCATAGTCACCTACCCCTTCGCGCTCGAACGGGCGCGCCTTGACAAGGCCGACGAAGGCCTCGAGGCGCTCAAGGCCGAGTCCGACACCATCATCGTCATCGACAACAACCGCCTCGTCCAGATCGTGCCCAACCTGCCCATCGACCAGGCGTTCGCCGTCGCCGACGAAATCATCGCACGCGCCGTGCGCGGAATCACCGAGACCATCACCACCCCGTCGCTCATCAACCTCGACTACGCCGACGTGCGCGCAGTCATGTCCAACGGCGGCGTCAGCATGATTGCAGTCGGCGAAGCCAAGGGGTCCAGCAAGGAAAAGGACGTCATCGAAAACACCCTCAACCACGCGCTCTTGGACGTTGACTTCACGGGCGCGAAAGGCGTGCTGCTGCACATCACGGGCGGCCCCGACATGACGCTCGGAGAATGCAACTCCATCGGCGAGGCGCTGACGGAAAAGGTCGACACCAACGCCACGGTAATCTGGGGCGCGAGAGTCGACCCGGCATTCGAAGGCAAGGTCGAGGCAATCGCCATCTTCACCGGCATCTCAAGCCCGTACATCCTCGGCAAGGGAGTCAAGCAGGCCTCGGGCCCGTCGAAGAAAGGCGGGCTGCACGGAGTCGAGGACATCGACTTCCTCTGATTTTTTTCCTTTTCCCTTTTTTTCCGTTTTTCAAGGCCCAAGCGTGAGCCGGGCACCCGCTTTTTGCGGGCCGGAAAATAAATTTATTAACCGGTTCCGCCACTAGAAAAAGATTCAACGCAGGGAACGCCCGCCTCTTGCCAGCAAAAATCCCGTCGCAAGTGAAAATCAGATGAACCAGAACAAGATCAACACGGCGATAGTCTTCGGGCTGTTCTTCTTCGTGGCCGGGCTGCACTACAAGGAATTCCTCACCATGCTCGCCGGCGCCGCAATCCTCACGCTGATTTTCGAATAGCGCAGGCGCAGGTTCCCGCAACAAGGGCATAAAACGCCAAAACCCTTCGCACGCCCTAAGCTCGTTACAGTGCTAGTTTTTCGCAACGACCATCGGCGACAGGAAAGACTCCTTCACCGTGTTCAGCACGAGCGCGGTGTTCGTGCGCTGGACGAAGTCGAACGTCTGCACGTGCTTGACGAACTTGTCAAGTTCCCGCCGGTTCTCGAACCGCGCCAAGACAACTGCGTCGAAGTCGCCAGTGCAGTCGTAGACTGCGAAGACGTTGGGATGGCCGGCGACTTTCTTCTCAAGCTCAATAAGCTTGCCGCTTTCGATGCGCAGGCTCACCAGCACGGTAAGGTCGAAGCCCAGCTTTTCGTAGTCCAGCCGGCACGAATAACCCCTGACCACTCCCTCCTTTTCCAATGCTGCGACCCGGCTTGCCACCGTCGCCACGCTCGTGCCCAGCCTTGCCGCGATTTGCCGGAACGAAAGCCTGCCGTTCTCGGTCAAAACGTCGAGAATCTTCAAGTCCGTCAAGTCAATTTTCAAGCAAAACCGCCTCCAAACGTCAAGCCAAACCCGCCAAAATCGGGCGTAATTGAACGAATGTTTGAAAATATAAGCTAATATTAAGGTTTTGTTTGGGTTTTCTGGGAATAGTTATTAAAGGAGGGTTGTTTTGAAGGGTTTGTAGCGCTTATTTGGAACGGAGGGATGGGTGGAAATGGCTGAAAAGGCGGAAAAGGAAATCCAGCAGGAAGTCTTGGAGCGGGCGAAGCAGGACGACGTCAAGTTCGTCCAGCTGCAGTTCACCGACATCCACGGCTCGATCAAGAGCGTGACCATCCCGATTGAAAAGCTGCCGGAGTCGTTCGAGAAGGGGACTTGGTTCGACGGCTCGTCAATAGAGGGATTCACGCGCATCTGCGAGTCGGACATGTTCCTCAAGCCGGACCCGACGACTTACGCCGTGCTGCCGTGGCGGCCGCAGGAAAAATCGGTGGCGCGCATGATTTGCGACATTTACCGGCCGGACGGCAGGCCGTTCGAGGGCGACCCGCGGCACATTTTGAAGAAGATGGTCGCCAAGGCGGCGAAAATGGGCTATACGTACAACACGGGCCCGGAACTGGAGTTCTTCATTTTCAAGACCGACGGGGAAACCCCGACCACGCCGGTTGCGCACGACAACGCAGGATACTTCGACTACGCGCCGCGGGACCTTGCGTCGGACGTGCGGCGCGCAATAGTGCTGGCGCTTGAGGAGTTCGGAATCGAGGTGGAAATGAGCCACCACGAAGTGGCGCCTGGCCAGCACGAAATCGACTTCAAGTACTCGAACGCGCTGAAGACCGCGGACAACGCCATTTCGTTCAAGCACACGGTCAAGGCCATTGCCCACTCAATGGGGCTGTACGCGACGTTCATGCCCAAGCCGATTTTCGGGGAGAACGGGAGCGGAATGCACGTGCACCAGAGCCTGTTCGACGAAAACGGCAAGAACGTGTTCT
>CAYVQS010000169.1:0-2479 GCA_964453195.1 Microcaldota archaeon
CTTGAAGTCTATTTTCTTGACGCGCTCGATGGACAGGCCGGAAGGCACGTACTTCATCTTGCTTGGGCCCTCGTACACGGCGTCCATTATGTCGGACTCGCCCATGAGCACGTTGTGAAGCGAGATCGGGGCGCGCTCGACTCCGAGCATTATTCCGACGTTGGCCATGGAGACGTCGGCGTCGATTACGACCGTCTTTTTCCCGGCCTGTGAGAGCAGGATGCCGAGGTTGATTGCGGCCGTGCTTTTGCCGATTCCGCCTTTTCCGCTTGTGATTGCAATGCTTCTCATTTCATTCCCCGCCTTGCTTGACTATTTCGCTGAGCAGTTCCTCGTCCTCGGACGTTTCGTCGGGCCCGGGTTCCGCCTTTCCCTCGTGCAGGTCCTCGAGCCGGTACTTTTTCATCAGGTCCGAGCGAGTCACGGTTTTTTCCTCGGTCTTCACCTGTTCTTCGAAGAATGTCGAGAAAGTGGTTATTTTGAGGTTTTTGAGGTCTTTTTCGTTTGGGACGAAGATGGCGTTTTCGTTGAACGCAAGCACGAGTTCCACCTGTTCGAGGGTGAGCTGGTAGATGTCGATCACGCCGTGCTGCGCCGCGCTTGCGTTTATCGCCCTGACGAACGCGGCCTCGCCCAGCAGCGTCTTTCCGTGCTTGAGGTATTCGTAGCTGCTGATGACTATCTTGCCGTTTTCGAACACGAGTTCGCCGTCCTCTATCCCGCCGGCGCCCTGGATGGTGATGCAGAGGTAGCCGTTGAAGCTCTTGCCGATGAGCTCGTTGAGGAGCGCGACGAAGTCCACCGTGGCGACGTCGATGGCGGTCTTTACGGGCTTTCCCGCTGGCAAGTTCATTTTTTTCACTCGGCGGCTTTGCCGCTACGGCTTTTGCCGATTCATTACCGTCCGGCCATTTATTTAGATTTCGGACGGGGCTAGTCCCTGGCGTCGAGGGCCAGGTCGGCGGTGTTCTTCACCGCGCTGGAGAAATCGGGCTCGGTTCCCACGACTATGGTGGTCTTGCCGTGCTCCTTGGCCTTGGTGAATACGGGCTTGAAGTCCGAGTCGCGGCTGACTATCGCGATGGTGTCGATGTGCTGGTTGAACACGGATTCCACTGCGTCGGCCGCGAGGGCGACGTCGACGTCGCTGGGCACGATGACGACTTCGAATCCCTGGTTCGTCACGGCCTCGATGAGCTTGTCGGAGGCGTACTGGTCGAGGAAGACCTTCGCCACCCTAAGCGAGCCGTGTTTTTCCAGCTTTCTCTTGATTTTGCCCAGGTCGACGTTGAGTTCCTTGCGCAGCATGTTGGGGCCGTCCACGAAGCACGCAATGTTCTTTACCGCCTTGGCCGCAAGCGCCTGTTTAAGCTTTTCAAAAGGATTCGACATCTTCCCAACCCCCCTTCTCTTAGTCCTAACACAATCAGGTTCTAAAACCCGAACGCTTGCCGCACGTTCTCGTTGATTGCCTCTTCGGCGGCGTCGAACGCAAGGTTCCGCTTTTCGGCGATTCTCGCGTACACTTCCCTCACGTTGGCCGGCTCGTTTCTCGGGTTCCAGAGCCACGGCGAGTCCGTCTCCGCAAGCAGCCTGTCAAGCGGCGCCTTTTTGATTATCTTGTCGCGTTCCTTGCCCTTGAGAGTCGGCAGCGACACCCAGCACCCCTGTGCCAGCGCGTCTTCCAACAGCCGGTGCTCGAGGAAGCAGTGCAATACCTTCCTGCACTTGTACTCCCCCATTATCTCCAGGCACTCCTTGACCGCGTCGCGCGAATGCACCACGGCCACCAGGTCGTGGCTTTCTGCAAACTGCAAATGCATCTTGAAGGCCTTTTCCTGCACTTTTCTCACGGTCTCGTCGTCCCTGGAGTAATGGTGGAAATCAAGGCCCGTCTCCCCAACGCCCTGGACCTTGCTCTTGTTCTTCTCGATGAACTTTAGCTCCTCTTCCACGGCTTCCAATCCGACTTTCGGGGCGTAGTGCGGGCTCACCGCCAAGACGCACTTGCACCACCTTTCTCCGTACTTTTCCTGCATCGCCAGGACTTTCCTGTTGTCGGCGGGGTTGTTACCCGAATTTACAATCGCGGCTACGCCGGCGTCTTTCGCCCTTTTTACCACTAGGTCCCGGTCTTCGTCGAAGGCCGTTTGTTCCAAATGGCAGTGCGAGTCGTACATTGCTGTTCAGCAAACAGGTTAATCAAACCATTTTTAAAAATCAACGTGCCATTAATTGCCTGTTAATTTCGCGTTTTTGAGGTGTTTGATTTGGTAGACCGCATTTTTTCCACCATGGGTGACTTGAAGATTGGCAAGTACGTCATCATCGAGGAGCACCCGTGCCGCGTCGTGAGCTTCGACAAGTCCAAGCCCGGCAAGCACGGCGCAGCCAAGATAAGAATCGACGCCGTCTCGCTTTTCGACAACGGCAAGCGCTCGCTCATGCAGCCCTCGGACGGCGACGTCGAGGTCCCCAT
>CAYVQS010000170.1:0-2477 GCA_964453195.1 Microcaldota archaeon
CACTATTGCCGCCGCGGCCCGCATTTGCGGCGTGAACGCCACGAACGAGCCCACAAGCCCGAAAAGGGCGCCGAAGAAAGTGTACGACAGCAGCTTTCCGCCGCCATATTGCAGGATTTGGCCGTAGCCTTTCGCCTTGCCGGTGCTTGACAGCATGAAGCCGCCGCACATCCCAATGCAGTGGAAGCCCGTCAGGAACCCGGCAAGCAGCAGCAGGCCGAAGCTCGCGTCGCTCCCTAATTGCGGAAACGGCAGTTCGAGGCTGCCGAGCATCGACCACGCCACCACTATCGGTATCGCAAGCAAAAGGCCGGCGAACACCTTGAGCACAAGCGGCTGTTCTTCCCGTTCAAGGCCGTTTTCCGGCCGTCCGTTCTCTTCCGGCATAAGCGCCACCCAAAAGCATTACTTGTTGTGTAATGCTTCTGCAGCAGCCGATATAAATACCTTTGCATCGCTTGTAAAGCTTTCCCGCCGGCAGGCCGTTGCCGGCGGCTTCGTTATGCGGGCTTGTGCCCAAGCGCCCGTTGTCGGGCGCATCCCCGACCTGTCGGACGGGGTTTTCTTTATAAGCTTTAAAAGCAAATTTAAACAAATCCGCTTGCAAGAACTTTCCCAGAAGTAGTTTATGCCTCAGGCGTAGCCCTCACAGGCTTGCCTGAGCGGGCCGGAGGATTAGCTTGACCCCGTCTTCCGGCCTGTCCCCTCCTTTTTACTTAAGTTCTGCGCGTCCGGCCGGATTTAAAACACTATTTTTTCCAGCCAGAATGTTTAATTTTGCATCAATCCTGCTTACTTTGGCCTTCGGCCGGCAAAACCGCGAAGCGCCTTTTAGGCTGAGAAGATGGCACCCTCTTCGGAACGGTTCTGGGAACTCGATGCCGTGCGCGGCTTCGCGCTCGTCCTGATGGTGCTTTACCACTTCGTCTTCGACCTGGATTTTTTCGGCGTAATCCGCCTCGGCCGGGAAAGCGCGTTTTTCCTCGCCGCGCCTGCAATCGGCGCGCTTTTTCTTTTCGTCGCGGGCGTTTCGCTTTCTATAGCATATTCCCGCGTTGCCGGCCTCGGCTCGGCCGCGGTTTTTTCGAGGCAGCTTGGGCGCGTCCTCTTGCTTTCGGCGGTCGCGGCCGGAATCACTTTCGCCACTTTAGTCTATCCCGGCGACGGCTTCGTTGCCTTCGGCATAATCCACCTGATGGCGTTTTCGGCGTTTTTCTCGATTTTCTTCCGGGGCCTTGGACTGGCCAACCTCGCGCTTGGCGTTGCCTTCATCCTCGCGGGCGTAGCCGCCGGCTCTTTGTTGGTGGATTCGCCATTTTTCTTCTGGCTGGGCTTCCCGTTTCCCGGCTTCCACTCGCTGGACTATTACCCTGTGCTTCCGTGGTTTGGCGTAGTGCTTGTCGGCATGTCCGTGGGCAACGTCATTTATCCCGGCGCCAAGCGTGCGTTCCGCCCGCCGGTTTTTGGCAGGTTCGCCGCCTTGGGCTTTCTGGGCCGCAACTCGCTTCTAATCTACCTTGTGCACCAGCCCGTGCTCGCCAGTGCCATACTGGCGTTCAAGTCCCTTGTTCATTGACGTTCCCGCTCCCCCTGGGCCTTCCCGAGGCTTGGGCCAAAATTAGTTTGCGCATCATTCTTCGGCGCGCGTGCCTGGCGGCCCGCGCAGCGAGGTCTCGAGGTATTTCAGGAAACTGAGGGCCGTGGAGTCCTCTGGGTCGGCGACCGCGAGCACGTCGACGACTTCTTCGGAGTCGATTGCCTTGCGGATTTTTTCCAGTTTGCCGCGGTTCTCGGCGAGTTTTATGACTATGAACGGGTTCCTGGAGACCGCGATGAACGGCGGCTTGGTGGTGAACAGCCGCTTGCGCCACGCGGCGAAAATGCCCTGGTCGAGGCCGGGCGAGTACTGGTCTACTGGGTTGAGCGAGAACTGCAGCTCCCTTTCGACCAGGCCCTTGACTAGCTTGGCCTTGGCGCGTTCGAAGTCGATTTTCACCGAGAAATGCTGCCGGGGCAGGAACGTCACCAGCGAGTCTACTAGGGAGAGCGCGAAATAGGTCAGCGCGCTGTAGCTGAGTATTATCATGAACGCGATTACCATCGCGACCAAAAGCTGTATCCAGATTTCCTTTCCCGCCATGTACGGCCAGGCGGCCAACGCCGTGGCAGAGAACAACGCCACGAGGAGCACGTTGCGCACCCAGAAATTCGTGCCCCGGTCCAACACCCAAAGCAGCAGCTTCAGTGCCTTGTCAATCATTCACAACACGAAGAGGCTATAGGCTTTCAGCCAATAAAAAGACTACTGGGCGGCCGGGGCGGAAGGAGGGGCTATTTCCTGCATTTTTTGGCAAGTTCGGCCGCCCGCGCAAGGCCCTCTTGGGCCGCCTGCCTGGTCTTTGCCTCGGCGTTTATCCTGATTTTGGGCTCGGTCTTGGATGCTCTTATCAAAAACGAGTATTCGCCGAAGTCCGCCT
>CAYVQS010000171.1:0-2436 GCA_964453195.1 Microcaldota archaeon
CGTAGCCCCTGATGCGGGAGCGCAGGGCGGGGTGCATCTTGGCCACGTCGACGTAGTTGCCGGCCGCGACGAGCACGAAGTCGCACGGCACGGGCTCGGTGCGCACCATGGCGCCACTTGACATTTCGGACTGGCCGGTGATGGAGTATTTCTTTTCCTGCATTGCGGTCAGAAGTTCCTGCTGGCTCTTGGGCCTAAGCGCGGAGACTTCGTCGATGAACAGGACTCCCTTGTTGGACTTGTGGATGAAGCCGGCCTCGACGCGCAGGTGCGCGGGAGTGCCCAGGCCCCCGGAATTGTGAGTAAGGACGCAGTTGACCAGATAGTTGCCGGTTTCGGTCGTCAGGTTGTAGACGTAGCCGTCGTAGTCGACGAGTTCCTTTTTCTCTACTTCGTCAAACGCATAGGTTCCCTGGACGATGTTGCGGAGGCGGAAAAGGTCGGGGCCGTTGGTTATTGAAAGGAAGGACGAGCAGAACGAATTAAGAAGGGAGCGCGTGGGCGCAGTATAGGTTGATACCTGCGGGTTGGCTGCGTAGTAAGAGTCGTGGACCTTGGTCTTGCTCAGACCGGTTTTTTCGCGGATTTTTTCCAAGAAATTGAACGAAAGGGGAATGACGTCGGAAAAAGAGATGCGCTTGAAACTCGTCGAAGCGAGATATTCTTGCAGGTTGGCTTTGTGGAACGGATTGATGGTCTCGGCCAAATAGGCTTGGGCAAATTCGTAATCGCCGAAAATAATGCGCGGCTGCAGGTTGCCTTTTTTGAAGCCGCGGTCGGGCCGGTCGCGCCGTTTGGGCACTATGCCAATTCTAAGCAGAAGAGGAACGAACGACGGAAGGAGTTCTTTGGACTGGAGCTCGAACTGGCCCTGTTTGCCCACGTAGCCATCGAGAGAAAGATGCCGGCAAACAAACGAGCGAATGACGTCGGGGGACTGGGAAAAAAGCGCGGATGGCAGTTCCTTTCCCCGGCTCGTCTTGGCGCCGAGCTCGGAGAGCCGTTTGACCAGGGAGGCGTTGTTTATGTCAATGAAAGTGATGCCGTTTCGTTCGCGGATGCGGGGAGTAAACCCGGCGGAGCGTATGTCCTCGGCTATTTGGCGTATCTTGAACTCGCGCTTGAGCTTGAACTGAACGCTTCTGTCGGAAATGTGGCCGTCGGCGAGAATGTCGGCAAGGAGAAGCACGAAGTCTTTGGAAAGGGGCGTGCCGGAATAGGTTGGCAGGGTGCGGGGAAGGACGCAGGAATGCTTTTCGGGGTCGAGGAGGCCTGCTTCTACGTATTCGACACGGCCGTCGCTGTTGAGAAACGCGATTTGGTGGTTCGGCGTTACTCTGATTGTTTGGCCGCGGCGGGGGGGGATTTTGACGAGCTTGCCCGAATACTTGCGTTTGAATACGCGATGGACAACCGCCGGGGAATAGCAGAAATCGGCGTCGCTTCCTCCGAGAACCGAGAATTTTTCGCCTTCAGACAGTTCGTGGTCTCCCTCGCCAGCCATCAGGGAATCCACCAACGAGCTCATTTCAACCGGCTTGCTGTTGGGCAAATGAACCAGTTGGTCACCTGGAATGCATTGGAACGGGTCGTGCCTCACGTCGCCTAAAAGCGAGCCGGCCTTGGCGCCGGTGGCCTCGATGAACGGCGCCTTTTTCTTGCCGTGGTTGTCGACGAGGAGCTTGACGCCGTCCATTTCCACCATGCGGCCGCGCGACAGCTGGGAGGCGAACAGCATGGCGCCGCCCATGAAGTAGAGGCAGATGAGAAAGGCGGCGACGATGACGTCGGAGAAGTAGTTGCGCATGAAGAACAGGATTATGGCGGACGAGACCACCATCATGAGTACGAGCATGACGTTGACGTTGCCGCCGGAGACTCGGCCCTTCATCTTCTCGGACTCGATTATCCTGCGGCCGTCGCCGGCCTTGACGACGCGGACCTTGGGCACGTTCTCGTCGAGGGGGTTGACGGCAATCAGGACGTCCTGCAGCTCGGAGACCGACATGAGCTCGGCCATTGCCTGGGCGAGCATGGATTTTCCGGTGCCGGGCTGGCCGACGAGCAGGACGTTGCGCTTCTGGGACGCGGCCTTCTTGACGATTTCCACGGCCTTTTCCTGGCCGATGATCTGGTCCACCATGTTGGGCGAGACCGCGATTTCCGCGGTGGAGCGGAAGCTGGAGAGCACTTTTTCGTCCACGGGCTTCTGCAAGCCCGCGTGCCCCTTCGATTTCCTGGAAACGCGCTTCTTGGCCATGTTGCAACCAAACCGGTAAAAATAGCCCTCAGGAATTTTGGGGCTTGGCGATTAATAAAGGTAATGCGGATTTAATTCTTCCAAGCATAGTATTGGCAACGGGTAATTCGAAATGATGAGATTGGTGATGCTGGGGACGTCTGCTTCTATGCCCACCAAGGGGTCGTGGCCCAGCT
>CAYVQS010000172.1:0-2428 GCA_964453195.1 Microcaldota archaeon
CAAAGCAGCAGGAACACGCTGCCGTTGGAGACGCGCACGCTGCGCACCTGGCCGGAAACCAGCACGAAAGAGCCGGCCGATTCCATAGAAAGCTGGTCGGGCGAAACGATTTGCGGAACCGCCGAAGAAGCCGCGGCCAAGAGCGCGGCGATTCCGAGAAAAGAAGCGGCGAGGCAGAGCCATGCTTTTTCTTGCAATCAAATCACTGCTTGGCGGCCAAAAGCGGCGCGACTTCTTCCGCCCTGGCGGGCGAAAACAGGCGCCTGGAAAAGCGCAGCGTGACTTTTGCGCCTTTTTTCACGGGCTTCGAGCGGGCGGCGTAGACTCCGGAAGGAAGCTCGCCCAAGGCGGTGGCGCCTACTTCGACCACGGCGTATCCCGAGCCGTAGGCAAGCACCCTTGCGGGAACGGACGGCGGGACGAGAACGCGCTTGAGCGCAAGATAGGCAACGAATGCTGCGGCGTAGGCGAACGGGACGTAAATCGCCTGGTCGGGGTTGCGCAGCACGAGCAGGAAAACGAACGCGGAAACTGCTGCGGCAATGACGTAAAGGCCGCCGAACATCAAGGCGAATGAGCGCTCTTCACCGGTCAGGCCGCGGGCGAAAAAGCCGAACACTGGAAAGAACAAGGCGAAAACTGCGGCGGCAAGTTCCAGGGAATGAAGCGGCGCGAAAACCGACGCCACGAGGAAAACCAGGCACGCAAGAACGGCATCCTGCGCCCGTCCGCCAGCTTTTTTCATTTGTTCACGCACCAGACGGCGCAACGCAGTAGGCGTAGTAGGACGCCGGGAAGCAGTTTCCGACTATCACCGTCGTCCTGTTGGGATGGAACGTGCGCCGCAGCTTTTCCACTCCGATTGCGACGAACGAGTCGTTGTCGCCGCCGGCGGCCATTTTGGAGCCGTTCCTGAAAAAGAACAGCGGAAAGACTCCGACCTTGCGGTTGGCCTCGTCAACTGCGTAGTCTATGGAAGTCACGACGTAGTTTGGGTTTTGGATGGCGTATTCGTTGGCCGCAAGCCTCGTCGCGGAAAGGGCGAGGTTGATTTCGGAATTGCGGAAGCCGATTACCATCACGGTGGCGACGAAGACTATGATGAGGCCGAGGATGAGCACGAATTCGCCGGAAGTCTGCGCCTTCAAGAAAACCCACCTTCACGTCTTGACGCACGAAATGTTGAGGAAAGGCTGGTTGTACTCTACCGCTACGAAGAGCCAGCCGGGCTCTGTGCAGTCGGCGGTTATGGTGTCGGGAACCGCGGTCAGCGGCCGGGAGTACACGAGCCTGGCCTCGGGGTCGCCGACGTCGCAGGTGAGCTTCTTCTTCGCCTGGTCCAGGATGAAGCAGTTCGCGTCGCGGGGGACGAACACCATCTGCCGGATTGCCGACCGGTTGCCCTGCAGGTAGACGGTCTGGATGGCGTTGGACACCGAGTCCAGCGCGGACTGGGACAAAAGCGTGTTGTCCAGAAGCGTGTTGCGCGCAATCTGGGCCTCGGAATTTGCGACGAGGATGGCGACCAGCGAAATTATGAAGCCCACGACCAGGAAGAACTCGACGCTGATCTGCCCCCGGGCAACAGGGCGGCGCGCACGCGCGTGTAGGCAGATCCTCATGGCAAAAGCACCAAGGCGGCGGCGAAGCCGGCAGAAATCATTGGCGCGAACGCGACGGATTCCTTTATCTTGAGGCCCGCAATCTTGAGCCTCTTGAGCTCGGCGATTTCGCCGGCCGAAAGGCCGCGCGCCTTCAGCGCGTCGGCGACCACGCGGCCGCGGGGCAGGTCGATGAGCCTGCGCGACGCCTCGGCCAGTCCGCCCGAGAGGGCCTGCGGGCTCTTGGCAAGCTCGGCAATCCTCGAAAGCCCCGGAAGCCCGGGCTTCCACGCCTGCGCTTTGCCGCCCTCGACGAAAACGGTCTCGGCCGGAATCATTCCCTCCTCGAGCCTGGAAACGGGGACTTCGAAAGTCAGGATTTTGGACGAAACCACCCCGAAGGCCGGGGCGAGGAAAGACACCACGAAAGCGAACAGGAACGAGAGCACGAGGGCGTAAACTGCGAGCTGCCAGTCAAGCGCGAGCGCGGGCACGAACAGCAGCGCGAGAACCAGTTTTGGGATTTTCCTGCCGAACAGGGAGTAAGCGATTGCAAGCGCGACCGAGAAGAGCACGGCGTAGATCGTGGAGTCGTAGAGCCTGGCGACCGCGGAGGAAAAAAACGCAATGCCGACGGCGAAGCCCGCCGACGCTGGCGCTAGCGACGCGGAAGAAGACAGGGCGGCGCCGGCGATTTCGAAGAACTGCTTTCTTAGCGAGAACAGCTTCTTCCAGTGCAGGATTGCGAGCACCGGCAGGAAGAACGCGGCCGCCAGGAGGAAAACGGCGGGAACCGTCAGCAGCGAGGGCGGGTGGAAGAGCGGATA
>CAYVQS010000173.1:0-1097 GCA_964453195.1 Microcaldota archaeon
GTTTTTCGCTTTCGGCTGAATATCAGTCGAACGCTCCAACCAGGCTAAGCTACGGGCCCATCAACATGAATTCAATTTTGTTCCGTCGCTGTTTTCAACCTGTTTGCAAGTTGATGGGCCCGACAGGCCCACTATAAAGCGAGATATTTGTTTCCTCGTTGCAGATTTTTATTGTTTTGTTTAGAGCCCGGCAAGGGCCTGGAAGAGCGCGACGGACGCGGCGGCGCCGGCGATTGCGGCGAAGAGGTTGACGGAGTCGTTGTCGACCCAGTCCCAGCCCCTTATTTTCCTGGTGCGGGTGCCGCACCTGTGTACCTGGCGTTCGGTCTCCTTCTTGCATACCGGGCACCAGTACACGGACTGGATTGTTGCGCCGGCGAAGCTGTCCACCACGGCGCCCATGACTCCCGCGGACGCGATTGCAGCGGCGAGGAAGAAGGGCTGGATTCTTGCGAGCTGTGAAATTCCCGCCCACGGCAGGACCGCGACGGTGACTGCGGCGATGAACAGCGCGCCGAGGATTGCGAACGCGCTTCCCAGGGGCGAAAACGCTCCCGAAGTTCCCGTGTCTACTGGTTTCAGCGTAGTGATGAAGAGCGGCTTTTGCCTGCTTAGCACTCCAAGCTCGGTTCCCCACGTGTCGGCCGTGGTGGCGGCAAGCACTCCGGCGTAGGCGACGAACAGGCGCGGGTCGGGGTGGATGAAATAGACCGCGGCGATGACTGCGGGCAATCCCCCGTTGGCGAGGACCTGCCAGAAGTCGCGCGCGCCGAATTTCTGGAACTTTTCCCCGGCAATGCCGGTCTTTTCCTGCATGCGGTAGTTGCTCAGCAGGCTGGACGTGAAGAAGAACGCGAGGATGAGCGTGAGCCACGCCGCGCCGTTGAAGCCGTAAATCACGGTGCCCAGGAGGATGGCGCCGAGGTTGCCGCTGAAAGTCAGCGCGCCCCGGCGCTCGATGACCATGGCAATGACTCCGCTAAGCACGAAGCCCATAAGAAAATTCATTACGTTGAGTTCCATCTTGTTCACTAACGAGGAAAAGCCCCCGATGGGATTCAAAGGAAGCCTTTTAGAAAAAGGCTTCCAACCCAAAA
>CAYVQS010000173.1:1107-2361 GCA_964453195.1 Microcaldota archaeon
AGGACTAAGCCCCCGATGGGATTTGAACCCACGACCTTCTGTTTACGAGACAGACGCTCTACCAGGCTGAGCTACAGAGGCGTTTTAACTTGTTTGGTTAGTGTTTTCGAATTCTCCGGAGTTTTTTGATTAACCTTTTTCTCAAAAAGGTTCCGACGACAATGCCCTACCAGGCTGGGCTACAGAGGCAGGTTTGAGAATTCGGAAGAAATTAGTTGTTGAAAAAGTAATAATAACCTTGTTTTTCCAATATTTGCCATAACAATCGAGATGGTGGTTTTTGTGAAACTGGTTTTTTCCTATTTGCCCGCGGACGACAAGTTCGTCAAGAAGGTCCTGGAGGCCGACCCGTACGCGCCGGACTCCTTCGCCCGGACCGGGTACCAGGTCAAGGACGGCAAGCTGCTTGGCGCCGAAGCGGGCAAGACGTATCTGTACATTTCCGTGGAGGACGAGGCCCTCGGCGCGTCCTTCAAGAAGCGCCTGATTGACGCCAAGGTCGAGTCGCTTAAGGAAGTTTCCGGCGAAGAGAAGGACAAGGCCGTTTCCGCCATCGAGGGCGAGGGCGACTCTGCGGCTTCGGGCTTCGGCTCGATTTTCGGCTGAGCGGGTTTCCCGGGTTTTTCACGCGGATTTTTTCCTTACGGTGACGTTTTCCTTGCACTTGGGGCAGATGTAGGTGAAGTGGTCGCCTTCGACGAAGATTTTCGGCGAGCAGTTGGCGCACATTCCCGTGCCGCAGTAGGGGCAGAACACTATCCGCGTGTTTTTCGAGTGGCAGGTCGGGCAGCCCATTCCCTTTTCGGCCTGGATCTTGACGAATTCGACGTTCTCTTTTTCCGCTGGTTTTGCAGGCGTTTTTCCGCTGCTGATTTCCGAAAGCTGGGCGAACACGCTCGACTGCGCCGCGCCTCCCGGCGGGGCGGCGAACAACCGGCTTTCGATTGCGCTTGGCGCCCCGGGTTTTTTCTTGGCTTCGCCGAGAATGTCTTCCAGCGAGAGTTCCTCGCCCGTCGGCTTTTCCTTGTGCGGCGACTTTACTCCCAGGTCTTCGCCCAGGCCGCCGGTGGTCTTGGTTTCCTGCAGCTGCGAGTACACGTCCTGGACGAGCGTTCCGAACTCGTCCTTGGCCGCCATTTCTTCCCCGGCGATTACGCGGACGCGGCGTTCCCGGCCCGGCGTCGCATCGAGATAGGCGCGCCTCTTGCGCGTCGAGCCGGCTTCTCCGGGTGATGCGGCTTCCTCGCCCTGCAT
>CAYVQS010000174.1:0-2286 GCA_964453195.1 Microcaldota archaeon
TGTAAGCACAAGATAATGAGCAAGGGCATTCGGATTGCCGAAAGTTGCGAAGGCGAAACGCCGGCTTCTTGGAGGGCGGCCTGGACGACCGAAGAATATTTTTCGGCGTGGTGCTCTGCAAGTTCGCGGGGAAGGTAGCCTTTGCCGGCGATGGTCGGGAACTTTGCGGACTGGTTGGCGAGGATTTTGCGCCTGTTGTTTTCGGAGGCGGCTATTCCCGCGCCGAAAGTGTGGGCGGTGGACTCGATTCCGAGGACAACGGCTTGTTTCATGGCAGCACGCCAGCGGGCTTTGACAGGAGAATTACGTAGGAAATGGAAAAGAGGTTGTAGGCGGCGTGGGCGGCGATGCAGGGGACGAGGCTCTTGTTCTTCTGCACGAAGAGCGAGAACAAAAGGCCGACGGCGAGGGCCGCAGCCAGTTCGGAGAACGAGCCCCAGAACAGGTGGGACGCGGAAAACGCCGCGCTTGAGAAGAGTGCGCCGGCCTTTCTAAGCAGGTAGCCGCGGAAAAACAGCTCTTCCGCCACCGGGGCAAGGAGGACTGCCGAGGCGAGGACAACGAGCGGCTGGCGCGCGACCGTTTCGATTACCTTGCCGCTGTCGGCCAGGCCGGCCAGGAAAAGCACGAAGTTGAGCGCGAAAAGAAGGAGGAAAGTTGCGGCGAAGAGGCCGGCGGAGTCGACAAGCGTCCTTGCGGGGTTTGAAAAGTCGAGGAAGAAGAATTTGCGGAAGTCCGCTTTTTTTTCGCGGCTAAACAGCAGGACCGAGGCCAGAATCAGGGCGATGGGAACCGCGACGTTGGCTGGCAGTGCGAGAAGAAAAATGAAAACCGAAAAAAACAGGGCGGGATGCACCGGGCGAGCCTCCCTGGTCAGGCGGCTTTGGAAACGGTTTCCGAGTACCCGCATTTTCCGCAAGCAAGCCTGGAGGAGTGCTGGGCCAGCCTGACGCCGGGGCCGCACTTGGGGCACGACCTGCCGGGCTTGTAGGCCTTGAACGACTTGGTCTTCTTTTTCGCTTCCTGCTTCTTTGGTTCGGGTTTTTTTTCAGCCATTTTAAAGAATCACCTTTTCAAAACTCATTCCTTGGGCTTTTTCGCCTTCTTGGTGCCGCGCGTTGCGCGCCACTTCGGCTCCGCCTTTGCCTTGGCCTCGGCGGACGCGTATATCCTGGCGGAGACCGCGGTCTTGCTGGAGCCGAAGTCCTGGTGCAGGTTCTCGATTGCGACGCAGTCCTCGGAGCAGCCGTATTTCTTGGCGATTTCCGCGGCTATTGCCTTGCGCTGGGGCGTTGCGCCCGCGTCGACGGCCTCGGCGAGAACGTCCTTGCGGTCGTAGAACGGGTTCTTCGCTTCCTTGATTACCTTGAATTCCATGTCAGAAAACACCTCTTACTTGATTTTAAGGGCGTAACGGCCGGGGTCGGTCGCGCCGATTGCCTTGGCGATTTCGCCGGACGGGTCGGTGATTATGATGTAGCCTTCCCAACTCTTTGTAAGCTCGGAGTCCTTGCAGTTGGGGCAGACGTCGCCCGTGACTATTCTCCTGCATTTTTTGCAAGCCTTTTCAACCATGTTAAATCAACTCACTCTTCCTTTTCGCCCTTCTTGCCTTTCGAGGCGCCAAGCTCTGCAGGGCGCATGGTGAGGGCGATTTTGCTGTTGAGAATAGTGTCCTTGAGGGAGACCGTGGCGATCTTGGCCTTGACCTTGTCGCCCTTCTTCACGGCCTTCTTGGTCTTGCGGCCGACGAGCGTCTGCGTCTTCTTGTCGTACGACAAGAAGTCGTCCGCGACCTGCGAGACGTGGACCAGGCCGTCAATGGGCCCCAGGCGGACGAACGCGCCGAACTCGACGATTTCGCTGACTTCGCCCTCGACTACTTCGTTGACTTCGGGCGTGAACACCAGGGCGTCGAACTCGACCTTGAAGTAGGCCGCGCCGTCGCCGGGGATTATCTTGCCCGTGGACTTGATGTCTGCGTCGGTGAGCGCGATGATTACGCCGTACTTCTTGTCGACCGTGCGCTCGTAGTGCTCCTTGAGGATTTTCAGCGCCGCATCGGACATCTTGGAGCCGAACAGGTTCGGCGGAACGCGCACGAGTTCTTCGAAAGTGATTACCCGGTACATTTTTTCACCCCATTGACAAATGGCTTTTTTTCCTGAGGAATATCGTCTTGACTTTCTTTCCCTTCAGCCTTGCGCGCAGTTCGCCGTCGTTGGTGCAGACCACTGCGCCGCCGCCGAGCTTGGAGGCGTATTCGACTATTGCGTCGTCGGGCTT
>CAYVQS010000175.1:0-2275 GCA_964453195.1 Microcaldota archaeon
CCGCCGCGGCGGCGTGCCCTGCGGCGAACCTGCCGCCCAAGGCGTGGTACGACGACTGTTCGGGCGCGGGCGGGAAAATAGTGGAAAACAAGGACTCGGCAGGCTGCGTTTCCTCGGTGGACTGCGAACTGCCCGAAGTCGTCACGGTAATCAAGCCGCCAGAGGCAACGGCCGCGGCAACCGCCGCTACGCCGGCGCCCAGCGTCGTGGTCCAGGTCGACGCCGGCAAGAACAAGACGGCGTCCAATTCGTCGGGCGGGCTCGAGACCAAGGTGGAAATAGTCTACCAGAAGGGATTGCTGGAGCAGATAGTGGAATTTTTCGCGGGAATATTCCGGTTCTTTACAGGAGGAAAATGACGTGGCGATAATCAGCGTCGACTTCGACGAGTTGCGGAAGATTGCCAAAATGCCCGGCGCCAGCGCCAAGCAGGTCGCCGAAACTCTATCCATGATGGGCCTGCCGGTCGACAGGCACGACGCCGAGGAATTCATGGTCGAAGTCAGCCCCAACAGGCCCGACTGCTATTCCGTCGAGGGCCTGGGCCGCGCGCTCGAGGCGTTCTCGGGAAAAACGAAGGGGCTGAGGAAATACTCCGCGGCGGCGCCGAAGGTCGAAATGAGAATCGACGAAAGCGCGAAGAGCGGCCCCCGGCCGTTCGCCGCGGCCGCCGTGGTGCGCAACGTGAAGATGAACGACGCCACCATCAAGTCCATGATCCAAATACAGGAAAAGCTGCACGACACCCTCGGCCGCAGGAGGAAGAAGGTCGCAATCGGAATCCACGACCTGTCCAAGGTCAGGCCGCCGTTTGTCTACAAGGCAGTAAAGCCCGACGCAGTGAAGTTCGTTCCCCTCGACACGAAGGTGGAAATGAGCCTCGAAGAAATTTTGCTCGAACACCCCAAGGGAATCGGCTACGCCAAGGCGCTTGCGGGCGCCAAGACCTATCCGCTCATAGTGGACGCCAACGGCGACGTCCTGAGCTTTCCGCCCATAATCAACGGCGAGCTCACGCGCGTCACCGAAAAGACGACCGAACTGTTCATAGACATGACTGGAACAAGCCCGCAGGCGCTGAATGACGCGCTGAACATCGTGTGCTGCATGTTCGCCGACCGCGGCGCGCAAATAGAGCAGGTCAAGCTTTCCGGCGCGGAAAGGCTGGTGACGCCGGACCTAGAGCCCAAAAAGGCGCAGACCAGCGCCGGGGCAGTCGCGGGGCTTCTGGGAAAGAAGCTGGGCGCGCAGCGGGCGGCGGCCTGCCTGGAGAAAATGGGCTTCGGCGCCAAGGCCAACGGAGACAAAATCGAGGTGCTGGTGCCGGCCTATCGCAACGACATTTTGCACGAGTGGGACTTGATAGAGGACGTGGGAATCGCCTTTGGCTTCGAAAACTTCGAGGGAACCAAGCCGCGCTTCGCCACCATTGGGTCGAGGCACCCCCGCGAGGCAATGGCGGACGAAATCCGGGAGAAGATGATTGGGCTTGGCTTCCAGGACTGCATCACGTTCATGCTTTCCAACGAGAAGAAGGAGTTCGCGAGAATGGGTGCGGTTGAAGAGCCGCGCGTGCGCATCGCCAACCCCCTGACCGAAGAGACGACCATGCTTCGGGTGTCGCTTTTGCCGAGCCTGCTTGGCGTGCTTGAGAACAACACCACGCAGGCCTATCCCCAGAAATTGTTCGAGGCCGGCGAAGTAGTGCTGCCTGATTCCAAGGCCGAGACCAATGCAAGCACGGTGAAGAAGTTGTGCATGGTGGCATCGCACAAGGACGCCAACCTCGCCGAGGCAAAAAGCGCGCTTGACGCGCTGTTCCGCGAACTTGGAAAGACGCTATTGGTCGAGGAGACGGACGCGCCGTTTTTGGCCCCGGGCCGGGCGGCCAAGGTGTCTGCCAAGGGAGAGAAGGGAAGACGGCTGTCCGGAGTCCTCGGGGAACTGCACCCCGCCGTGCTGGAAAAATTCAAGATAGAAATGCCCGTCGCAGCGTTTGAAATATTCCTGGAATAGCCCGCCTATTCCTTGCCGGCATTATTTCCTGCCGGTTTTCTGCCTTGCCAGCCGCACGGCCCTTTCGTGCATATCAAGCGCGACCTGGCCCGCCTCGTGCATTCCGGCGCCAAGCGAGACGAAGCCGTGGTTTTTCAGGACGAAGTAGTGGCTCCACGGATACCGCGACAGCAGGCGCAGGGCGCTGTGAGCAAGGCCAGCTGTGCCGTACGCCTCCTCCTTCTCGGTCACGGGGACGCCGAGCTTGCCCGCGGCCTTG
>CAYVQS010000176.1:0-1637 GCA_964453195.1 Microcaldota archaeon
ATTCGCCCAAAGTCAGCTCGCTCGTGCTCGGCGCCTCAATCGACGCCAAGCCCGGCCAGTTCCTGATGGTGTGGCTTCCCGGAATAGACGAAAAGCCGTTCGGAATCTGCTGCCCCGCCCCCCTCACGCTCACGGTATTCAAGCGGGGCGGAAAATACACCGAGGAAATCCACAAACTCAAGAAAGGCGAAGAAGTCTTTTTCCGCGGCCCCTACGGCAACGGCTTTTCCGTGCCGAAAAAGGCGAAGAGCCTGCTGCTCGTCGCAGGAGGCTACGGAGTAGTGCCCCTCTATTTCCTGGCAAGCGAGGCCCGCCGACAGAAGAGGAAAGTTACGCTGGTAATCGGCGCGCGGACAGAAACAGACCTCATCCTCGTCGACAGGTTCCGGAAATTGGGGTGCCGCGTGGTGCAGTGCACTGACGACGGAACCTGCGGAATCAAGGGATACTCGACCGACGCGGCGTACGGCCTGATGCAGTCGGAAAAATTCGACCAGGTCTACGCCGTGGGGCCAGAAATCATGATGTACAAGCTCGCGCAGAACTGCGCCAAGAGGAAGATTCCGATAGAGTGCTCGCTGGAGCGGTTCATGAAATGCGGCACGGGAGTATGCGGCCAGTGCGCGGTCGACGGCCTGCTAGTCTGCAAGGACGGCCCCGTCTTCTCCGGCGAAACGCTGCTGAAAACAAGGGACTTCGGAAAATTCCACCGCGGCCCCAGCGGAAAACTGGAAAGGCTGTGAAACATGAAAACCCTGAAAAAAGCCAACCTTTCCTGTTTTGAAAAACTGGAGAAGATTTGACGTGCTCGTCAAAAACGCGAGTATCGTTTCCTCCAAGGCAATCTTGACGGCCGACGTAAGAATCGAAAACGGCAAGTTTGTCAAGATTGGAAAGAACATCGCACCAAAGCACGGCGAGAAAAAGATCGACGCCACCGGCCTCTTCCTTTTGCCCGGACTCATAGACTCGCACGTCCACTTCCGCGAACCAGGCGACGAAGCCAAAGAAACCTTCCTCACCGGCGGCCAGGCCGCCCTGGCGGGCGGAGTGACGACCGTGTGCGACATGCCCAACAACAAGCCCCCGATTACGACGGTCGCGGCGCTCAAGGCCAAGGAAAAATCGGCCAAGAAATGCCCGGCCGACGCGCGCTTTTTCTTCGGCGCGGCAAGCGGCAACTTCAAGGAAGCGCGGGCCGCGGCCCGCGACCCGCAAGTGTGCGGCTTGAAAATCTACTCGGCCTCGACCACCGGCAACCTCCTCGTCAGCGCCGAAGACCAAATCCTCCGGCATTTGAAGAATTTTCCCAAAACCAAGGCCGTCACCATCCCCGCCGAGGACGAGCCGATGATAAGGGTGTTCACTGCGCTGCTGAAGCACGACTACGCACAAAAGGCGCACGCCGGCCACCATTGGCGCGCACGGCCCTGGCTCGCCGCCACCACGGCGATTCGGAGAATGGTGCGGCTGGGCAAAAAGGCGGGCAACCGGCCCATCCACCTGACGCACCTGACCACCGGGTTCGAGGCAGCGCAAGTCAGCCGCGCCAGGAAAGCCGGGGCGCGCGTGACGTGCGACACCACGCCGAACTATTTGTTCCTCTCGGCCGAGGACGGCGCGAAATTGGGCAACCA
>CAYVQS010000176.1:1647-2262 GCA_964453195.1 Microcaldota archaeon
CCCGCCGCTGCGGACGAAGAAGGAACAGGAAGGCTTGTGGCGCGCGCTTGGGCGGGGCGAAATAGACTGCATTGCGACCGACCACGCGCCGCACCGGCTTGACGAAAAGGAAAAACACTACTGGGAAGCGCCAAGCGGAATTCCGGGCGTCCAGACCATGCTGCCGCTCTTGCTCGACGCCGCGGCAAGGCACAGGCTTTCGCTCAAGGACGTTGCGAGAATGTGCTGCGAAAACCCCGCGAAAATCTTCGGACTCAAAGGAAAGGGAAAAGTGGCGCCGGGATTCGACGCCGATTTCGTCCTGATCGACATGAACGGCCGCACGCAAATCCGGGCAAAGGACATGAAGAGCAGGGCGAAGTGGACGCCCTACGACGGCTGGAAGCTACGGGGAAAAATAGCCAAGGTGTTCCGGCTGGGCAAGCAGTCACGCCCCGCGCGGAAATCTATCTAGCCGAAAAGAGGCGTACGGTTTTGGGGGAACCCGCTTAGGCCGGTCGCCTGCGGTTGCCTGCGGACACCAAGTGCGCGATTCTGCGCAAATAAGTCGAGGACGGGACTGCGCGCAGGGCGTTGGACAAGTCTCCTACGCCGACCGTGGTGCCGTCGTATTTC
>CAYVQS010000177.1:0-1069 GCA_964453195.1 Microcaldota archaeon
TGTTACTTGATGTAGAAAAAGTCTTCCGTCTTCCTTATGTTGGGAAGGCAGGCGCCGGCGTGGCTGTCGAACAGGTTGAGTTCGGACAGTATCTGCTTCTGCGTCTCGACGACTTGTGTGCGGCCCTCGAGCCACTCGATTTTTTCCAGGCTCTTTTTCAGGATTTCGCCGCTGGTCTGGGTTTCCAGCTCTTCCTCGGCGTTTGCCGGCTGGGCCGAGGACGCAATCTTGAACGCGGCCTGGCGCGCGGCGGCCTCGTGGTAGTTGCAGAGCGCTTCTGCGGCGTCGCCGTCGGCCTTTTCGTACAACTGTTTCTCGTCAATCTCCCGGCCGTCGCCGGCGGACGCAATGGCGCTGCGCACGGCGTCGGCGCGCCTCTTTTTCAGCACGACCTCTTCCTCGAGCTGGGCGCGCTTGTGCGCCAGCGCGGGCGCGGAGCACGTCTTGCCGACCACGGGCGCGATGTCGCTTGCCGTCTTCCAGTTGTGGGCGTTGCTGAAATTGGACTGGGCGTGCCACTCTTCCTTGGGCGGGTTCAGCCCAAGCGCGGTCCTGAACACGCCGACGACCTTTTCAACAAAGGCCGCGAGTTTGTCCGCTATCCTTCCGAAAAAAGCGCGTTTCTCCATTTTGCTTCACTTTGCGCGCACGTCGACCTTGACGCCGAGCTTGTCCTCGAGCTTCTTGATCTTGGCGCCGCCGGGGCCGATGAGCCTGCCGACCTGGTTGTCGGGCACGAACAGCACGAGCTTGTCGCCGTGCACTTCCAATTCATAATCGCTGGCAAACTTGCTTATTATTTTTCTTATCCGCTTGTCGTTGAGCACGAGGCGCTCGGTCTCGTTGTCGTACTCGCCGGGCCGCCTCTTTCTCCTGGCGCTTCGGGCGTCCTGGAGCGACGCCACCACGGTCTCTTCGCCGTACTTGTAGATTTCGAACTCTAGCTCGGCGGTCTCCAGGTCCTTGACTTCTATCACGGGCCGCGCCAGGTCCTTTTCCGTCATCCCAAAAGGCGTCCGGACGGTGAAATCGAGAGTGTACGTCTTTGCGACCGCGCCGCGCTCCACGA
>CAYVQS010000177.1:1079-2256 GCA_964453195.1 Microcaldota archaeon
GGGGATTACTCCAAGCTCTATTTTGCCGATGAACCGCTGGATTGCGTCTATGGCCTTCGAGGCGTGCACGACGCCGACCATGCCGATTCCCGACATCCGCATGTCCGCGAAAACCTTGAAGTCCGACGGCTTTCTCACTTCGTCGAACACCGTGTAGTCCGGCCGCACAAGCAGCAGTATGTCGGCAGTCAGTTCGAAGCTTCCCTCAAGCGGCGCGTACTGCGTGATTTCCCTGCCGACCTGCAGGTCGCGCGGCGACTCCAGCGTCTTCACTATTTTCTTCTTGTCTGAATAGAATTCCGCCAGCGCGGTCACGAACGTGCTTTTTCCAGACCCCGGCGGCCCGGCAACGACTATTCCTTCGGCCTTGCGCTCGAGCCTGGCGAAAAGCCCGGTGGAAAGCTTGTAGTCGTCCAGCTTGAGTTTTACAAGCGGCCGCACCACCGTCATTTCGGCGGCTTCGGAGAACGGGGGCCTGGTGAAAGTGACTCGGAAGTCGCGCAACTGCATTACGGTGGCGCCCTTGCGGTCGATTTCGATGAAGCTCTGGCTGTCGCGCTTGGCGAACTCGACCGATTCCTTGACCATCTGCTCGAGGTCGCCGCGCGTAAGTTCGTTCTCGGCCGCGTCCAGCAGCTTGAAGTCGCCGGGCATTCCGGCCTTGGCCTTGGGCACGCACCCCTCTTTCAAATGGACGGAAAGCACGTTTTCGTGCTTGTCGAAATATTTCGCGAACCCAAGCGTAGGCGGCTTGCCCACCACGGGCTCGAGATAGACTATCGGAATGCCTTCGGCCTCGGCCACGCTGGCCTGGACCTTGTCGGTAGTGTAAAGCACCGCGCCCGCGATTTCGCGGCACGAGTTCCTGATCCCCGAGTCGATGTCGCCGAAGCGCGCGTGCTCGATTTCGCCCGAAGTGGGCCGCGTGCCCGCGAACTCCAGCTCTATTTTACCCTGTTTCGCCAGCGCCCCGAGCTTCTTGAGCTCTTCGAGGCCGGTGAAACCCGTCTCCCTTCCCGAGTTGGCCTGGAACTCGAGCTCGGCGACGACTGCCTTGCTGACGACTATCCTGGTTTTTCCGGGCTCCTGCTCGAGCATCTTGGTGATTCTGCCGTCGATAAGCACGCCGGTGTCCGGCACTATGGTTTTCATGTCAAGCGTTCAACCCGGTTTTATT
>CAYVQS010000178.1:0-2211 GCA_964453195.1 Microcaldota archaeon
TGAAAAAACAGCTTTTTTTCCCGGTGTGGCACGCCACGCCATTTCCCATCACGCGCACTTTGAACAGAAGCGAGTCGGCGTCGCAATCCGCGCTGACTTCCTCCACCGCAAGCGTGTTGCCGCTTTTTTCGCCCTTTTTCCACAGCCTTTTGCGGCTTCGGCTCCAAAACCACGCCCGGCCAGTCTTCAAAGTCTTTTCCAGCGACTCCTTCGAAGAAAAGGCCAGCATCAGCACTTCTTTCGTGGCCGCGTCCTGCACCACGGTCGGCACGAGCCCGTTTCCCTTTTCAAAATCGATTTCAAGCGCCATTGCAATCAACTCCTGACAACTATTCCCCTGCATTTCAAAAACCGTTTTGTTTCGCCAATCGAATACCTGCCGTAGTGGAAAATGCTCGCCGCCAGCGCCGCGTCCGCCCTTCCCTCTTGGAAGGCCTGCGCAAGGTCTTCCGGGCTTCCCGCGCCTCCCGACGCAATCACAGGAATCCCCGCGGCTTCGCTGACTTTCCTCGTCAATTTCACGTCGTACCCCGCCTTGGTCCCGTCCGCGTCCATGCTGGTAAGCAGAATCTCGCCCGCCCCCAGTTCCTCGGCGCGCTTCGCCCACTCCAACGCGTCCAACCCGGTTGCCTTCCGGCCGCCATAGGAAAATACTTCCCATTTTCCCGGCGCGCTCTTCTTCGCGTCGATTGCAACTACCACGCACTGGCTTCCAAACCGTGCGGCAGCCTCGCTTATGAGTTCCGGCCGCTCGATTGCCGCGGTGTTGACAGAGACCTTGTCCGCCCCCCGCTTCAAAATCTCCTGAAAGTCGTCCGCGCTCCTGATTCCCCCGCCCACCGTGAACGGAATGAACAGCTCTTCCGAAGTCTTCTTGACGACTTCCAGCATTATTTTCCTGCTGTCCGAACTCGCAGTAATGTCCAAAAACACGAGTTCGTCCGCGCCCTCTTCGTCGTACCGCCTGGCAAGTTCCACGGGGTCGCCCGCGTCGCAAAGCCCGACGAAGTTCGTCCCCTTGACCACTCTGCCGTCCTTGACGTCGAGGCACGGAATAATCCTCTTGGCAAGCACGTCATTTCACCGCGTCAATTGCGTCTTTAAGCGAAAACTTTTCCTCGTAAAGCGCCTTTCCAACTATTGCGCCCCAGCAACCCGTCTTTTCAAGCGCCTTTAGGTCCTGCAAACTCCCGACTCCGCCCGAGGCAATGACCGGAATTTTAACGGAGTTTACCACTTGCCCTATTAGCCCGCAGTTGGGGCCCGCCAGCATTCCGTCCCGCGAAACGTCCGTGACAACGACGCCGGCAGCGCCCTTTTCCTCCGCCTTCCTGGCGGTTTCAACTGCAAGCATCCGCGTATTCTCCACCCAGCCCTTGACCGTGGCCATTCCCCCCACGCAGTCCACCGACACCAGCACTTTTCCCGGAAATTTCTGCAATATCTTCGCCGTTTCATTCTCGTCGTAGAAAAACAGCGTGCCCAGCACTATTCTATCAACGCCCAGCGAAAACAATTCCTCGGCATCGCCCAGGCTTCTAATCCCGCCCCCGAACTGCACCGGCACGCCCGCAGAAACAATTTCCTTGACTAGCGCCAGGTTCTTCCCCTTTCCCGAAAACGCGCCGTCAAGATCAACTACGTGAACCAGTCCCGCCCCCTGTTTTTTCCACTGCGCGGCTATCGCCGCGGCGTCTTCCGAATACGCCTTCTCCGTGCCTTCGGCTCCCTTTTCCAGCCGCACCACCAGGCCGCCCTTCAAGTCAATAGCGGGAATTACCTTCATCTTCCGTCCTCTCTCATTTTTCTTCACCGCAAATTTCCGCAAAGTTCCCGAGAATCTCCAACCCCGTCTTTCCGCTTTTCTCCGGGTGGAACTGGCAGGCGAAGATTTTTTGTCTTCTGTCTTCCACAGCACTGGCAAATTTCGTTTCTCCATATTCGGTTCTCGCGGCAACAATTCCCCTTTCCGACGGAACGGCATAATACGAGTGCACGAAATACGCCCATTTGTCCCGTCCCATTCCGCCAAACAACAGGCTATCCTCATCGGCTTCAAGCTGGTTCCAGCCCACCTGCGGCACTTTCAACCCCGCTTCCTTGAACTTCACGACTCTTCCCTTCAACAGCCCTAGCCCCTTGGCTTTTTCCGCTCCCGAAAACGTCTCTTCGCTGTTTTCGAACAACAACTGCAGCCCCAGGCAAATGCCC
>CAYVQS010000179.1:0-2172 GCA_964453195.1 Microcaldota archaeon
CAGGCTTTTTATCGCGCCCCTGCTGAACTCGACGTCGGCGTCTCCCATCACGAAGATGTCGCCGGTTCCCTCGCGCCGTATTTTCGCAACCGCGGGCGTCTTTCCCTTCTTGTTGCTCGCAATCACTTTCAGGTTGAGGCGGGGGAACCGCGCCGCGGCGGCCTCGGCAATTTTCCTGGTCGGGTCGCGTTCGTCGTTGACGCACACTATTGTTTCAATTTCCCTGCCGGCCAGTTCCCGCGCGGCCTCGTCAATCGTTTTCAGCGTGTGCTCGATGGTCTCTTCTTCGTGGTGCGCGGGAATGCCTATCGTGACCTTGGTCGGAATCGCGGGCAGGACCTCTTCGTGCAGAATCCTCATTGCGTTTTTGAACGGCTGCGACTCGGGCTGTTTCCGGAACTTGTAAAGCACTTCGACCGAGCGCCGCGCCAGCTGCAGCCGCCACTCCTCGTCCGCCGAGGGCGAACCCGTCTTTTCCGCTTCCCGTTTCGCGGCCCGGCGCGCCTGTTCGTCCCCGTATTCGTGGACGTAGTATACCGCGGGGTCGTACGCCGCGCTGTCCATTCCGGCGCGTTTCCAGTCCACGAGGACCGGGTTTTCGCCTTCGAACTTTATGTTGCGGCGGTGGAAGTCGCCGTGTGAAAGCACCTTGGGCATTTCGTCCGCGAATTCCTGGCGCTCGCGGAAAAACCGCGAAAGCCGCGCGGCCTGGTTCGAGTCCACCACGCCGCTTTTTTCAAGCACGGGGACGAGCGGCATCACCATTTTGCGGTAATAGTCCGCGCCGTAGCCGTTGGCGAACGTGCGGGGAATGCGCGAAGTGTCCGCCTCCCTCAGCGTGCGCAGCAGCCCGAGCTCTTTTTCCACCGGGTTTTCGGGCCGCTCTCCGCCGACGTCCCGCCATTCGCTCACGGTGTACGGGATTTCCTGGCCGAAGACCGAGTGGTGGAGGAGCCTCGGCCTCGCCGAAGCCGGCGCGTAGAGCCCGGCCTGCACTTCGTTGTAAGCGGACTTGCGGTTGCTGTGCTCGTAGAGGTCCTTGTGGAGAACGTCCTTGGGGTAGATTGGCAAATAGAACTTGAGCCCCACCCTTCCGCCTCCCCGTTTTTTCGCCTCGAAAACTACGCTCTTGGCGGTGCTGGGCACCTGCCGCACAATTTCCAGGTCGTGCCTTTCGGTCACTTCCTTGAGCAGTTTTCCGGGGAGGGGCATTTCTACCAACGGAACTTTTGTGCATTTTCCCGGCTTTAAACCCTGCGGAACTCCGGCGGCTGCCTGCCGACCACACGGATTAAAACCGTTGTCCGCCTAAGGCATTTTCCGTTTCCAAAGGTGGTATTTTAGATGCAGTCTTCCCAGGTAAAACAGCTTCCCGCCGGCCGCGCCTGCCTCCACGCAGTCGGCATTCCCAAATCCGACCTGTCCAAGCCCTTCGTGGCGGTAGTCAATTCCTTCAACGAAATAGTCCCCGGCCACCTGCACCTGCGCGTTCTCGTCGACGAAGTCAAGCGCGGAGTCCGCGACGCCGGCGGCATCCCGCTGGAATTCGGGGTAATCGGCGTGTGCGACGGAATCGCCATGGGCCACGGCGGAATGAGGTATTCCCTGCCGTCGCGCGAAATAATCGCCGACTCGGTCGAGGACATGGTGGCCGCCCACGGCATTTTCGACGGCCTCGTCATCCTCCCGGCCTGCGACAAGAACGCGCCCGGCCAGGTAATGGCCGCCGCCCGCCTTGACCTGCCCACTATTGCCGTTACCGCAGGGCCGATGAAGCCCGGCAAGATTGGCGGAAAAGAAATAGACATCAGCCAGTCGTTCGCCGCGCGCACCCAGTTCGCCAAGGGGAAAATCAGCGAAAAGGAGTACGACGAGATAATCTGCGCCGCCTGCCCCGGCGCGGGCTCGTGCGCCGGCCTCTTCACCGCAAATTCCATGGCGTGCGTCATCGAGGCCCTGGGCTTGACTCTTCCCGGCTGCGCCACCTGCCACGCCTTGGACGAGAAAAAGAAGAAAATCGCCTATGAAAGCGGCCGTCGCATAGTCGAGCTAATCCGCAAAAAGACTACTGTAAAAAAAATCCTGACTCCCGCCGCTTTTGCCAATGCTTTTGCCGTCGACATGGCAATCGGCGCCAGCACCAACACCGTCCTTCACCTGCCTGCAATCGCC
>CAYVQS010000180.1:0-2170 GCA_964453195.1 Microcaldota archaeon
TCGCGGTCATTTTCGTCCTCGTCCTCGCCCTGCGGTCGCTTGACCAGTTCTTTCCCGGCCTGGATTCGCAGCTTGAGTCCTTCGTCGCCTCGTACGGCCTCTTCGGCGTCTTCGCCGGCGTCTTTTTCGGCAGCACGCTTTTTCCTTTTCCGACCGACGCGTTTTTCGTCTCCACGGTGTCGCTTTCCAGAAACGCGTTCGAAGTCACTGCCGTGGCAATCCTCGCCGCCTTCGTCGCGACCCTCGCCAACTACGCCTTGGCCCGGTGGCTTTCGAAAAGCGTGGTCGAAAAATGGGCCGGCAAGCAAAAACTTGCCGAGGCGGCAAAGTGGATGGATTCCTACGGCCCCGCAGCAATCCTCCTGTTCGGCGTGCTTCCCGTGTCGCCGTTCTTCGACACCATGACTTTCGTCGCCGGCCTGGCGAAGATGGACTTGAAAAAATTCGCGCTCTTTTCCTTGGTTTCCAGAATAATCCACTACGGCGGCCTTGCGCTGTTCGCGGCAAAACTGCTGGGCTGAACTATTTTTTTCCGACTGCCACGTGGTAACTTGCGGCTTCGGTTTGGCTACGCCGTTTTCGAGCCGATGGTGTACGACACGCCGGCGACGGTCGATGGGTGCGATTCCGAGACGTTGACGAGGATTGAAGCGTTGCACCAGCCGCCAAGCGCGTTGTCGGTTACGATTATTTGCGTAGTCCCGTCTTTCTTCGGCGAAACGTACGTCGCTTCTCCGGTTTCGGCGTCGATTTCCGCGACCAATGAGTCGAGGGATTGCCACGAAACTTTTTCCGCGGACTGGTTATAGCCCGACACGCTTACTTGGGCGCCGACGAGGCCGTTTTCAACCCCCATTTCCAGCGTTTCCCTCGAGGGGGTGAGCTTGCACCTTGGGTCGGCGTGCTTTTTGTAAACCGGCCCGCCGTAGAGGGGGCCGTCACACTCGGCGACCGACCAGTCGCCGGTGGAATTGCATTTCGAGCCTCCGCCCAGGGTGAGGCTGCAACTGGTTTTTCCCGAAAGGTTTCCCGCGTCCGTCTTTTGCAGGAACCACGCGAGTTCGGAATTGCTCTTGAACCTGCAGGTTCCGTCGAGGCCGGCGGACGTTGCGTTGGCGGTTTCCGTCGCGTTCTTCTCGGCGTCGGCAATCGCCTTTGCGATTTGCACGCCTGTCAGGTTCTGGGCCTCGCCCTGTTCCTGGAACTGGCTGGTGATTTCGGGGCCGTACTTGACCGACATGCTTTCGGACCGGGTGTAAAGCACGCATTTTTCGCCTTCGGGGAAAATCGTGTACGAACTTGTGCCGGTGAAGTTGATTCCGAAAAAGTTGACGGTGGCGGTCTTGAGCGCGTTTGCGCCGGCGCAGGTCTTGGACGCCTCTATCAGGCAGCCGAAGTCGGTTCCGCAGTCGGCGGCCTGCGCCGCTTCTTGTGCCCGGGCTTCTGCCGGCGCTTCCGTCGTGGGTTGTGGCGTGGCCGTCGCCGTTGCCGAGGGCTGTTCGGCGGGGGCCTTGGTTGCCGTCGCTTCCTGTGCCGTGGCCGAGGCCGACGCGTCGGAAAGCGGCGCCACGGCCGCGTGGGTGGTTTTGGCCACGAAGTTGTCGTAGGCGTACCACGCCCCGCCTGCCAGGGCAATCAACAGCACTATTCCAATGAGCGCGGCGACGGGAAGCGGCGCGGCAGAAGGCGCGGCGGCGCCTTGGAATCCGGACGCGGCCGCCGTTCCTGGGCTTTGGGGTAAGGATTCTGCGCCCGTCTTGGTTTCGTCTTGTTTTTCTTCCGCATTTTTTTCCGCGGCTTGCCGCTTTTGCGTGGCGGGTTCGTTGGCTTCGTCGAACGCGGTTTCGACTTCTTCGGGCTGCCAGCCGGTCTGGAGGCAGGCTTTCCTGACTTCTTCGGGGTCGTGTCCGGCTTCGAGGCAGTCGCGTATGTATTGCGCGAGTTCGGGCTGTGCCATATTGTTTAGCGAGGTTCGCGCGGCTTTTAACGGTTTTCCCGGCTTCTGCGGGGGTGCGCCGGCTGCTTGCAATAGTTTTTTGTTCATCGGTGTGCTATTGCCTTGCATGTCGAAGGGCGCTTTCAACGTTTCGGAGGACACGGTCCTGCTGGTGCAGGTAATCTGCGGCCTCTTGGTGCTGGCGGGGGTCTTGGCGCGGGGCATCAATTATTT
>CAYVQS010000181.1:0-545 GCA_964453195.1 Microcaldota archaeon
CGAAGATTGCCGGCTTGACCAATGCCACTTGAGTACCAACTCCTTTTCGTTGAACGGAAAAACGTTACTAGAACTTTTTCCGGGTATTTTAACTTTGGGCTCGTTTCGGGGTTTGCCTGGCGTCGGCGCGGCCCGCGTGAAGCGTGCCCGTCGGTGGCGAAACGTTTTTATTTCGGCGTATATTGTTTAGTATACGTCCTTGTACGAAGTGGTTTTGGGGGGGTTTTTTGCCGTGGCTCTTGTTTCGAAGAGTTTTTTGGTGAACGTGCGGCTTTCCCGGCGCGAGGTTTCGCAGTTCGATTCTCTTGTTTCGCGGGGCGTGTACAAGTCCCGGAGCGATGCTTTGCGGGGGACTTCCGAGCTTGGGCTGGGGGAGTTGCAGAAGAAGCTGGCAATCGAGGAATTGAACTGCATTCTTGCCAAGTCGCGGATTGCCGAGGACGAGCCTTCGGATGTTGCCGGCCGCAAGGCGCGCAACGCGCTTTGGGCGGATTATTTGAAAAAGGCCGGCGGCGACGAGGACAAGGCGTTGGAAATGCTTGCTT
>CAYVQS010000181.1:559-811 GCA_964453195.1 Microcaldota archaeon
ACTCGAACGAGGGCCTCAAGCGTTTCAGGAAATGAATTCCATCGGGCTTGCCGCGTCGATTCCCATTTCCCTTGCCGCCCTGACGAGTTCTTTTTCGCAGGATAGGAACAGGCAGCCGTGTTCTTGGGCGAGGACGAGGAAAAGGCAGTCGTTTGTTCCAAATTTGCCGTATTGTTTTTGGAAAAAGTCGTATTTTTGCAGTTTCTTGTCCAGTTCTCTTGCTCGCTGCAAGTCTTCTTTCGAGACTTCAAT
>CAYVQS010000181.1:821-2060 GCA_964453195.1 Microcaldota archaeon
GTAAAATAAGGATATTTATTGGCGATTTCGAACCGCACTATTTCGCAATAGGCTATTTGAAATTCTCCAGCCAGGGCCGTGTCGAAGACTTGTTTTGCGTGAAAACCCTGCCTCTGCATTCTGAACGCTTCGACGTAGACGTTCGTGTCGCACAATACCTGCAGAACCACTCTTGACCGCCCTGGAAAACCAGGTTTTCGGACGGTTTTAAGCAAAAGCAGACCGACTTTCCGGTGAAAAGCGCCGGCCAGACCCCCGCCGCGTTATTGTTGCCCTGCCGAGCAAAACTAGACCCAAAGCGCGTTCTTCGCCAGCTTTCGCTTTCGCGCCTCTATTGGAAACAGCCACTTGAAGCCCGCAAACCCGCTGCCCAAGCTCACTCTATTTGACTTCGCCACGACTTTGAACACCAAAAGCGGCACCATTTTCCTGTTCTTGCGCGACCCCACGTTTACTCTTTCTTCCCGCGCAACGCCCATTACCTGCCCGTCAATTCCCGTCTGCTGCCGCACGGCGCCAACAAGACTTGCCACAGGATCCGCCCTCGGCTCCAGCTCGCACCCCGGCAGCACCAGTTCGAGTTGTCCCGCGGCGTTGATTCTCTCGAGAAACAGGATTTTCTCGCCGTCCTTGACCAGGGCGACTGCCGCGCCGGAGTAGACTGGCCGGGTCTTGAGTTCCCTTGTCTGCATGGTTGGAGAACGAAGCAGAGGATTTTAGGGGTTTCGTCCGTCAGGCGCCGGGCGCGAACAGGACGGTGAGGATTACGGGCGCGGCGTGTGCGGTGATTGGCGGCGCGAGGTTTTTGCCGCTTGCGAAGTAGAGGCCGGCGTATAATAGTGCGTTCATTGTTTGCAGGGCGTAGTCGGGCAGGGTTTGGGGCGCGAGGAAGGCAAGCGTAGCGATTGTGGAGAGCGCGATTGCGAGGCCGCGCGTTTTGAGGTCGTCGGGTGGGTTTTTCAGTGGGGATTCCAGGATTCTTGCGGCGAGGATGACGAGGCCGATTGCCAGGGCGCGGAAGACGAATTCCTGGGCAACCGGGTTGAAGAAGCCGTCGTAGAATGCGATGAATGCTTTTTCCTGGAAGGCGAGGGGATAGGGAAAGAGGCTCTGGTTGAAGACTATTGAGGCGAAGGCGGGGAGGGCGGCGCCCAAAAGCGCGGATTTGAGGAGGAGCTGCTTGTCGTCGATTTCAATCTTGAAGGACTCGAAGAACTCGTCGTAGACGGGCCAAGCTTC
>CAYVQS010000182.1:0-2044 GCA_964453195.1 Microcaldota archaeon
GCCCGATGTTGCACACGCCGGGCGTGTATTTGGGTTCGTCCATTTTTGGGCACCATCACGGGACTGCAATGATGTTTGTAAATTTCCAGGCTTTAAAAAAGCCAGGGCCATCCGGTCATTTTCGCCTGGAAAACTCGACTTTTTTCAGGAAGTCCACCATAGCGTTTCCCAGCGTGTTGTTGTAGATCAGGAACGCGTCGTGGCCGTAAGGCACGTCGACTTTCCGGTAAACGACCGGCACTCCTGCCTCTGCCATTCCCGCGTAGAGCTCCTCGACCTGCTCGGGCGGATAGAGCCAGTCCGACGTCACCGACACCAGCAGCACCTTGGCCTTCACTCCGATGAAGACGTCGGCAAGGTCTTTTGTTCCCCCTGCGGTCAAGTCGAAGTCGTCGATTGCCTGCGTAATGTACAAATAGCTGTTTGCGTCGAAGCGCTTGACGAAGCTCTTGCCGTTGTAGTCCAAGTAGCTCTGCACCTCGTACCGCACGCCGAACTTCCTCCCGTTGCCGTGCGCGTCCTTCCGCTTCCTGCCGAATTTCCTGCTGAAAGTGTCGTGGCTGAGGTAAGTGACGTGGCTGACCTGGCGCGCGACCGAAAGCCCCTGCTTGGGGATTGCCTTGCCGTAGTAGTTGCCGCCCTGCCAGTTGGGGTCCTTCAAAATCGACTCGCGGCCGACGTGGTGGAAACTCATCGCCATCGGGTACTGCTTTGCGGTGCACTCCAGCACCATCGCGGAATGCACGCTTTCCGGGAACCGCAGCAGCCATTCCAGCACCTGCATCCCGCCCATGCTCCCGCCGGCAACGCAGAACAGTTTCCTGATGCCCAGATGCTCGACCAGCTTCTTCTGCGCCTTGGCCATGTCGCCCATCGTGACCAGCGGGAACGACAGGCCGTACGGCTTTCCCGTGCGCGGATTTGTCGAAGACGGCCCCGTGCTTCCCTTGCAGCCGCCGATTACGTTGGAGCATATGACGAAATACTTGTTCGTGTCGAACGTCTTTCCCGGTCCGATTGCGATGTCGTACCAGCCGGTCTTCCTGCTGTGCGCCGCGTGCTTGCCCGCCGCGTGCGCATCCCCGGAAAGCGCGTGGCAGACGAGGATGGCGTTGGACCTGTCGGCGTTGAGCCTTCCGTACGTCTCGTAAGCAAGCCGCACCGGCCTAAGCGTTTCGCCGCTGTCCAGCGCGAGCTTGTCGAAGTCGAAGTATTTCGTCTTGACTATTCCGGCCGACGCGTCCTTCTTCCGGCCTTCCGGCGCACTCTTCGCAGCCGCGAAAACAAAAGTCATGATTAAGCACCAACAAACGCCCGCCAAGGGGGGAGTGTTCCAATCTAGGGGGCGGCGGGAATTATTATTTGCTCGTGCTTTGAAAAAAATATTCCAAAGATAATATCTGTTTTTGTTGCGCCGCGCGTTTCCCGGCGGCGCCCGCGTTACTGTTCTTCGCAAGCGCAGCATTCCTTCCATGAGGGCCGAGGACCCGGCGCGGCCGGCGCGCAGCCTCCGCGCCCGCTTTTTAAATTCGTGGCGGGTTTTAAGTTAAGGGGGTGGGTTGGGTTGAATTTCAAGGCCTTATTTCTGCTGGTGTTGTTGTCTCTTTTCCTGGCGGGATGCGTCCAGCAGCAGGCAAACGTTTCCTGCAATGCCCCCTACTACGAGTACATGACCGGCCAGTGCTGCCTTGACTCGAACTCGGACAAAATCTGCGATTCCGACCAGTCCGCGGCCCAGGCCTCTGAACAAGCCGCGCCAACCGGCGGACAAAACGCTCCCGCGGCCCAGCCAACGCAACAGCCCGGCGCAACAGCATCCGAATCCCCGGCAACTCCCGCGCCGACTGCGGAACAGGCAACAGCATCCCCCGCGCCAACTTCCGGACCGAACGTTTCCGCAGAGGCAACTTCCGAGCCTTCAATAAACGTTTCAGTTGAATCCACTCCAACACCCTCGGCGGAGGCCGCAATTCCTGTGCCGGCCTGCGGCGACGGCGAATGCTCCTCTTCGGAAACGGGATGCTGCACCGACTGCGGCTGTTTT
>CAYVQS010000183.1:0-2037 GCA_964453195.1 Microcaldota archaeon
TGTGCCCCGACTGCAAGGGCATGGTCGAAGAGGCCCGCTCCTTGGCCAAGTGGCACAAGAACGTCGTAGTCAAGATCCCGATGACCGAGGAAGGAATCAAGGCCGTCTCGATAGTCTCGAAGGAAGGCATCTGCACCAACGTCACGCTCGTCTTCTCGGCGTCCCAGGCGCTCTTGGCCGCCAAGGCCGGCGCGACTTACGTCTCTCCCTTCGTCGGCCGCCTCGACGACATCAAGCAGGACGGCATGCAGCTCGTGCGCGACATCGCGCAAATCTATGAAAACTACGGCTTGAAGACCGAAATAATCACTGCCTCGGTCCGCAACACCACGCACGTGGTCGAGGCCGCCAAGGCCGGCTCGCACATCGCCACCGTGCCCTACAAGGTGCTCAAGGAAATGTTCAAGCACCCCCTGACCGACGCCGGAATAGACAAGTTCATGAAGGACTGGGCAACCGTGCCCAAGAAATAAGGCGCAGCCGTCCGGTGCCTTCCAAAACCTTTTTCTTTTCCCCGCGCATCATTTCTCCGAATTCGATGGGCCAAAAATTGCGCGGCCAGTCCGCCTTCGTATTGGAATACGCCTCGGCCTATTTCGCGGCCGCAGTCGCCACCAGCGTGGTCTACTTCGTAATCCAGTACGCCCAGGCCCCGGTCAAGTGATTTCAACGGCGCCGGCCAAACGCGCACTCCTTCCTCAAAAAACACTCCTTGCACAGCGGAGTCTTCCTGCATAATTGCTTGCAGTGCTCGACAATCAGCGCGTGCAGTTCGTTGAAGACTTTCACTCGTTGGGCTCTGCCCAAACTCGCAAACTCCTTTTCGAAAAACACCCTCGTTTCCTCGTACTTGTTTTCCGGCGCGCCTTCCAGCGGCAGCCTCTCGGCCAGCCTGTAAGTATAGGCATCCACCACGAAGACCGGCTCGTTCCCCGCGTAAAGAAGAATAGAGTCCGCGGTTTCCGGCCCGATTCCCCTGATTGACAATAATTCTCTCCTCGCGTCCTCAAGCGGCTGGCCGAAAAACTTTTCCAGCCCGCCCCTGTTTTCCAGTTCCCGCACGACTTCCCGCAGCCTCTCGGCCTTCTGGTTGTAATACCCGGTGCAGCGAATCAGCGGCTTGATTGTTGAAAGCCGCGCATTTGCCAGCTTTTCAGGAGTCAGCAGCTTGTTTTTTCTCAACTGGCCGATGGCTTTTTCGACCGAGGTCCAAGTCGTCTGCTGCGTAAGCACCGCGCCGACCACTACTTCGAACGGAGTTTCTGCCGGCCACCACTTTCTCGGTCCGTAGCGCCTGAAAAGAAGGGCAAAGAGGCGCCGCGGCTTCAACGGGCCTCACTTATCTTCGCCATCTTGGAGAGCGTTTGTGCGTCCAGGTTCGCGGACTCGTCCAAAAGCTTGTTCTTGAAGTCCAGCGGCCCCGAGGCCTTGGGTGCCGCAAGTTCCGCCGCGATTCCATACGCCGCGAGCGCGGCCGCAGCGGCCTTGGCGTAGTCCTTTTCCACCGCGGCGAACGCGCCGATTACCGACGCCGCCATGCATCCGGTGCCGACCACCCGGCCCATCAGGGCGTGGCCGTTGTCGACGAGAAACACTCTTCCGTCGGGCGACGCGACCGTGTCCTGGGCGCCCGTAATCACCACCACCGCGTTCTCCATTTTCGCAAGCTTCTTCGCGGTTTCCTTCCGGTTTCCCGACGCGCTTATGGACTCGACGCCCCGGACCTCGGCTTCGACGCCGGCAAGCGTGGAGATTTCGCCAGCGTTCCCTTTGACAATCGCGAACCTGACTTCCTTCAGCAGGCGCCTGGCCTCTTCGGTCCTAAGCTTGGTCGCGCCTACCCCGACGCAGTCCAAGACCACGGGCGTACCCTTCTTGTTCGCGGTTTTGCCCGCGATTATCATGGCGTCGACGAACTCCTTCGTCAGCGTCCCGATGTTCAGCACGAGCGCGCCGGAGATTCCCGTCATTTCCGCGACTTCCTCGGGCGCGTGCGCCATTACCGGCAGCGCGCCGAAGCTCCTCGTGGCCTGGGCG
>CAYVQS010000184.1:0-2021 GCA_964453195.1 Microcaldota archaeon
CGGCGTACCCCAGTTTGTCGGCCATTTTCGACTTCACTTGTGCGCCAATCCCCGAAAGTCGGAGATTTTCGAAAAACCTTCCTGCTTCATGTAATCCTGCAGTTCGCCGCAGACGAGCTTGAAGACGCCGTTGCCGCGGTAGTAAATCGCCGACCCGATTCCGACGGCCGACGCCCCAGCGAGAATCATTTCCGCCGCGTCCTCGCCAGTAGTGACTCCGCCGGTGCCGACGATGGGGATTTGCACGGAATCATAAGCGTCGTAGACGCACCGCAGGGCGACGGGCTTGAGCGCCGGGCCCGAAACTCCGCCGAACTTGTTGGCGAGAACCGGCTTTTTTGCGCGGGCGTCGATTGCAATTCCTGCCAGGGTGTTGCCGCAGTTCAACGCGTCGGCGCCTGCCGATTCGCAAGACTTTGCAATGCGTTTGAAGTCTCCAGACGAGACGTTTGGCGACAGTTTGAGAATGATTGGGCAGCGGCACGAGTTCTTGACCGCCGACGTTACTTGCGCTGCGGCGCTTGCGTCGCAGGCGAAAGGCATTCCAAATTCCGATTCCACGTTGGGGCAGGAAATGTTGACTTCGATGAAGTCGGGCTTTGCGCCTGACAATATTTCCGCGGCTTGGGAGTATTCCTTTGCAGTTCCGCCTATGATGGAGACAATCAGGGGAGTTTTGGTCTTGCGGCGGTATTTTTCGATTTCCTTTACTTCTTCGTCGACTCCGGGGCCCGGCAGTCCCACGGCGTTGATTATGTAGTGCTCGCCGCACAGCACCGTCGGGTTGGGGTGGCCAATCCTCTCGTGGACTCCGGCGTTTTTCACGGTCACTGCGCCGGCGCCCATTTCCGCGACTCTGGCCAGCAGGTCCGAGCCGATTCCCAAGAATCCTGCGGCCAAAATAGTCGGGTTGGAGAGTTTGACGCCGCACAGCTTCGTCGACAAGTCGGGTTTCATTCGGTTCACTTGAGTTCTACCGCGCCGTATTTCTTGTAATAGTCCTGCCACGCTTGCCGGATTTCCGGCTTCAGGCTCTCTTTGACGAGGTCGAAGATGCTTTTCATCGGCAGGAACGCGAACGTCCTGACGCCGTAGTCGCGCTCGATTGCCTGCGTCGCCGAGAGGGAATCGATTTTTTCGGCGTCGCCCATTTTTTCCTGGCGGTCCACCGCAATCACTATTGCCACTATTCGGTGCTCGCCAAGTTTCTTGAGTTTCTCGAACGCGTCGATTTTCGCGCCGCCGGTCGTGATGACGTCGTCAATCATGAGGATTTTCATTCCTGGCTTGAACGTTCCCGCGCCGACGAAGTATTCGTCGCTTGCCTTGTCGCCGTATCCCTTCGACTCCTTGCGGTCGTACAAAAAGTGCTTGTTGATTCCGTAAATTTCATAGAGCCCTTCGCAGGCGATTGCGGCGAGCGGAATGCCCTTGTAGGCCGGGCCGAACACGAGGTCGAAGTCTTCCAGTTCCCCGGAGTCAAGCAGCGACTTGATGAACGACGCGTACGCCCACTTCAGCGTGTCCAGCGACTCGCCGTCCGTAAGGGAACCTACGTTGACGAAGTTCACGGACTTGCGCCCGCTCTTGAACGTGAACTGCTGGTCGAGGGACGGCGCGGTTTTCAGCGCCTTTTTCCTCATCAAAAGGTCGAGGAATTTTTTCGAGATTTCGATTCTTGACGGGTTTTTTTCCACTTTCAATCTACCTTTTTTTGCGGCGGGTTCCGGGTTTTCCGAAAGCCGTCACTTTACCCTCTTCTCGTAAGCCTGCCATGCGGCCTTCCGGTACTCTGCGGCAGCGTTCTTCGGGTCCTGCGCCGCGATGACTCCGCGGCCGACGATGATGCAGTCTGACCCGTTCTCCATTGCCAGTTCCGGCGTGCAGTACTTCTGGCCAAGGGCGTCTCCGGGTGCATTGAACTGGATTCCAGGGGTCATTATTGCGAATTCCGGCGGCGCAATCTACGCGAGCTTCCTCAGGTCGGCGGGAACCGAGCCCGTGCCGATGAATCCGGCGCA
>CAYVQS010000185.1:0-1952 GCA_964453195.1 Microcaldota archaeon
AAGCAGGAGAAAATTGCCGGAAGAGGCGAGGAACGAGAGCTCGGACAGGACGAAATGTAGCCCCTTCACGGCGAAGCTCCCGCTTTGGAAGCCGGAATAGATGCGGGAATACGAGTAGCCGATGTCAAAGTACCTGCGGAACATGTCGGCAAGGCCGTGCTCGTGCGAGTGCAGCACCTCGGCCGCAGGAACGTAGGCGATTTTCCCGCCCTTTGCAAGCGCGCGGTAGGCCCAGTCGTAGTCCTCACTGACCAGCTTGTCGGTGGAAAACCGCTGTTTTTCGAAGGCGGACGCGCGGATTGACGAATTCGCGTTGGAAAAAATCACGGTCTCCTGCGAGGGCTTGGAGTCGGGCCAGACTGAAGAGGACGCGGGATAGCAATAGGAGTAGAAGAACTTTTCGAACGGGCTTGCGTCGGAAAACGCGGTTTGGCGGCCGTAGGAAGCCACGACTTGGGGATTGGAATAGGCGGACAAAAGGCGGGAAAGCCAGCGGTCGTTTACCGGAATGGCGTCCTGGGTCAGGAAGACGAGAAACCTGCCTTTGGCCTTGGAGGCGGCATAGTTTCGGGTCTTTCCGTGGCCGTAGTCGCTTGGGGCTATTTTGAATATTCTGGCGCCGTGTTTTTTGGCGAGGGAAACGGTGGAGTCGGACGAGCCCGAGTCCACGGCTATGATTTCGAACGAAACGCTTTTCTGGCGCGAAAGGGCGGCGAGGGTTTTTTCGAAGTTTTTGCCCGCGTTTTTGCAGGGAATGAGAATCGAGGCGTCGACCATTTCAAATCAGTTCGGAACCCGCGGGCGGGCCGGTGAAACGCTGGCTGGAACGCGGCTATTTGGCGCGGTACCAGAAGCTTATTTCCAGGGGCTTCTGTGCGGTTTCGAGGACCACGGAACACTTCCTGGGAAGGAGGTTGAAAAAGTGCTTTTCGGACACCTGCCGGACGTAGAGGACGCCGCCGGAAATCCACGCGGTTTCCTCGGTCGAAGAATCGATGCGCTGGGTGGCGGTGAAAGCCTGGTTGTCAATTTTGAACGAGACGCCCGTTCCCTTAAGCTTCGACGGGCTGGTTCCGAGCAGTTCCTCCGACAAGGCGGGCGGTTCGAAGCCTTCTTCCAGCTTGTCGCTGTGCAGGGAATACACAAGCCGGTCGCCTTCGAAGCCTGCCCGGAAAGTGCGGTTGACTACGGTCCTGGTCTTGCCAATCGACACCCTGACGCGGGAGATGAAAATGGGTTCTTTGCGCAGCTCTTCCACCGAGACGTTGCTGGGGGCCACGCCCGCGGCTTCGGGAACTTCGGCAGCGAAGTCTATGACGCCGACGCCCTGGAAAAACGAGCCCGGGCCGAAGTCCAGGTACCCGGTTATTTCCGAAGGCTCGTGGACCGAGGTCGGGAAAAGCTGGTAAACCGCAGAGGCGTTGGCGGCTAACGAGGCGTTGAAGGGATAGAGGTTGGTCTGGTCGGAAAGCGAAAGGCTTGCCCGGTCCTCAAGCCAGCCGGTGCTTTGGGGAACCAGCAGGAAGCTGAACGACCGGTTGGCGCCGGGCTCGAGCGAGAACTCAAGGGAATCGTTGATTGCCCCGCACTGCGTGAGATAACGGTAGTTGCGGGTGACGTTTTCCCTTGAAGAAACGGTGAACGGGACGGACACGGACTTGGAGATTATTGAATTGTTGGGAATGTTAGCCGAGGGATTGAAGAAGAGCTCTGTGAACGGCTTGTCGGGCTCGGCGGGGGCGGGGAAAACATAGGCGATTGCGACGAGGACGGCGGCGCAGATGATGCCGGCGTAGACTAGGGACTTGAAAACTGCGGAACTCTCGCTTTTGCCTGCGGACGGTTTCAAATGTACACCCGGAGGGATTTATGACCCTGTTAAGACTAAAAATGGTTACGTTATTAAGATTATGACGGGTTTGCTTCCTGCTGAAAGCCGCGTTTGCGGCGGG
>CAYVQS010000186.1:0-1921 GCA_964453195.1 Microcaldota archaeon
TGCGCCGCCGACTTGCTGGAAACGTAAAGGTCGCGGCCCTCGGGGTTCTCCTCTATCTTGGTGACTGCCCCGCCTTCCTTCTCGATTAACTCCGCGATGCTCTTTTCCATCTTGGCGGCCTTGATTGCGTCGCCCCTTACCTGCACTATGGCCTCGAAGTACCCGCCGCTTGTGCGGCTGCAGGAAAGGCAGAGGTCCTTTACAAGCTTTATCAGCACCTTGGCCTTCCGCTCTATCCTGTTCCCGTCCGCGTCCAGTTCGAGGTCGAGGTAAGCGACGAGGAACTTTTCGCGCTGCTCCTTCTTTTCCTCCACCCTTATCTTGGCGTCGACGAGCTTGTAGGGCGTCTTGAGCTTTCCAAGCAGCCACTTGCGCACCGCGGGCCACGAGTACACCGCCCAGTCCTTGAACCGCACCTTGGCGCACTTGGGGCAGGTGACGAGGTCGACCGCCTCGGGCAGCCTGTAGATTTCCTTCTCCTTGGAAAAGCAGTCCACGCAGAAAGCGCCGACGAACTCCTTCTCGGACTCCTTCTTTCCGCACTTTGCGCAAATCTTCAAATCCGCAACACCCTCAAAACTTTCGGCAATTTCCCTTCTCTAGAGTTATGAAATAAGAATAGGGTTTTAATAGTTGGCGTGTTCCATTTAATTCAAGGCAATCTTACATGGAATTCGAAGACCTGGCGTCAATCAACTCCGAGCTGCGATATATCACCATCGAGCTCATGAAGCTGGCGGCCCAGCGCGGCATTCCCTTCGAGGAAGCCCTCGGCGAATTCCTCAAGAACACTTCCACGCTGCGCAACAGCATTCGCTCCGGCAGCGTGCCCCGCCACAAGCTCGCCCGCGTCCGCGTAGCAGACGCCGCCGCCCCCGCAACGCCCCGCCTCAAGCCCGTCCGCAAATAGTTTCCCGCTTTTTCTCGATTTTGTTCCCCCCAGTCTTCGCCCGCATTTCCGCCGGTTTCAATTCCTCAACGCTCGAATCCTCGCGCGCCTCCAATTTCCGTCGCCTCCTCCTCGGGTTTTCCCGCAGCCATCCTGCGATGGTTTAAAAGCCGCCCCGCCTATTTTTACTAATTATTTCCCCCGGAGTTGGAAAATCCCAAAAATGGTAGACGACCTCGACGCGAAAGCAGTCAATCTCACGACGTTCATCTTCAAGATTCCGCCCTACCGCACAATCCTCTTTTACCTCCTCGTCTCGTCCGCGGCCTTCGGCGTGTTCGCCTATTCCCTGCAGGGCCCGTCGGTCGAGCAGTCCCCGGTCGCGCGCGCGCTCGGCCTTTCCGAGCCCCTCATAGTCGGCGCCTCCGAGGGCCTTTTCCTCTTCGCCTTTCCCGCGGTGGTTTCCGCAGTTCTCGCGGCCTCGCTTTTGAGCCGCAAGACCTTCCGCCAGGCCATCAAGTACTTCCTCTTCACCGCATTGCTTTCCCAGTTCCTCACAGGAATAATCTACGTCGCCGGCCTCGCCGCGGTGTCGGGCCTGTTCGTCCACCTCGCCTTCGTCGACCTTGCGTCCGTGGTGCTGTTCGCCAACGCCCTCGCGGTGATAGTATGGTTCGTCGCGCTCTGGGTGCCCCTCAACTTCCGCTTCTCCCGTTCTCTCGCGGTGTCGTTCCTCCATCCTTTGGCCAACATCTCGTTCTTCATCCTGCTGCGCGCCTACGCCGTATTCGAGGCGCAAAGCACGCTGTTCATCCTCGTGAAGTTCCTCGCCGCCGTCGCCGTGCTCCTCGGCGCGCTTTGGGTCGTCTTCGCCATAGTCAACGCGCCGGCGCGCCGCAACTTCGGCATCTCCACAATACAGGCCGCGACCTTCTTCTTCGCCCAGTGGATAAGCGGCGGCAAGGGCCTGGAAGAAGTCTTGTCCGAAGTCGGCACCGAGGTCGAGACCTACGTCACCACCGTGGCCTTCAA
>CAYVQS010000187.1:0-1857 GCA_964453195.1 Microcaldota archaeon
CTCATGGTCCACACCCTCAAGCACGTAATCCACCCGGACCTGGCGGTGCGGGAAGTCCTGAACACCCTCGCACCGGGGGGAGTCGCGCACATCGACGCAACAACCAGCAAGCCCGGCACCATGACTGCGGGCCAGATCAAGGACAGGCTCGCAATGTACACAATCGGGCAACGGTTCGAACCCGACCACGAACGCAACCGCCTCACCTACCGCCGCCCGCTGTAAGCACTGCCGAAAACCGGCCGGCTGCAAACGCCCAACAACCAAACTCCAGCCCCGGCAAAACCCAAAAGCTAGGCGACGGTAAAAAGAAGGGAGCAGCCCCTTTGGTGAAAGGGGCTTGCAACCCAAACGGCAAAGAAGCGAGAGCCTGCAAAGGGGAGAAGGGGAGAAAGAGAAAGAGGCCGAGCCTTGGTGAGGGGCCCGGCAAAGTTTGTGAAGGTGGGTTGAACTGTGCCCGAAGGCACAATTACCGTGATGTCATTCTTCTGTGATTCTCCGTTTTACGTGCTTGGCACGTAGAACACTTTCCTGCCGACCTGTTTCTTTCTCAGCAGGCCCTGGTCGAAGAGCCTGTTGAGCCGCGCGCACGCGGCATTCGAGCCCTTGTAGCCGAACTTCGCTTTCACGTCGGCGGCGCAGGCGGCGCCCTTTTCTTTGATGAACGAGACGATTTGCTCGTCCACTTCCGGAAGCATGGCCTCCGACGGCTCCGCGGTTTTTTGGGTGCGGGTTGCGGGAGCCTGCGAACGCGAATTTTCAATCTTCTGTTCCAGCGAAGCAATCCTCGCCTCCAGGTCCAGAAGCCTGTCCAGTTTTTCGTTGATCTGCTTCAATAGCAGGTTCGACGACGTCCTCTCCTGGGAAAGGCGCTGCATCAGCGTGGCCAGGAAAACCGGGTCCTTGAATTCCTTTTTGTAGTCGTCGAACTCTTCGGCGACCCTCCTGAATTCAGGCTCCAGCGGTTCCTCGTCCATTTTTTGAAACGGCACCTTTTTATTTCAGGAACGCGTCTATCTTCCTGCGCAGTTGCTTCGATTATATCACGCGCAACTCGCGAACGCATCACGACGGGTGCGTGAAACCATCATGACACAATCATGATACTTCTTTTGTTTATATACTTTTCGCAACCTCACTTCGACTATTTCCCGCCGGGCGGGAACGCGGCGGAAACGCGGTTTTGCGAGGGTAAACCGGCTTTTGGGCGCGCCGTTTAAATACGGGCGGGGGGGATTTTTGCGTTGATTTTGCGTGGAACAAAACGGGGACTTGGCGCGGCTGACCGGCGAATTGAAGGCGTTCTTGCAGGCGCGGGACGTCAACAGCCTCAAGAGAGTGGCGGAGGAGGCGGGGGAGTACGCGCTGCGCAACGAGGACCGGCGCTTTGTCGCGCTGGCGACTATTGCTTATTCTTTCACTAAACTGTTCGACAAGCCGTACATTGCCGAGTCCAGACAGCTAAGGGAACTGCTGCCCAAGACGCTCGGGCGGCTTGACACCGGCCTGGACGCGCTGACTGCCAGGGACGAGAAGGAGTACGACTCCCAGCTTTCGGGAATCCTAGGCGACATCAAGCACTTGAGCCAGGACCTTGGGCGATTCGTAGTCAACATAGTGGACAAGGCGCGGGTGAAGGCCGCGACGCAAATCTACGCCCACGGCGCTTCCCTTGGGCGGGCGGCGGAAATGGCGGGCGTGGACAAGCGCGACCTCGCATCCTACGTGGGCCAGACGACCCTGACGGAGAAATACGACACGATTTCAGTAAAAGAGCGGCTGAACAAGGCAAGAAAGCTTTTCGAGTGAATTTAAGGCTTACCAAGTGGTTTTGAAAATGGCGGCAATTGTTTGTGA
>CAYVQS010000188.1:0-1347 GCA_964453195.1 Microcaldota archaeon
AAGGCCGGCGCGGTGCTTTCGGCATCGTCGGTGTTCGCCCTGCTGGTTCTGGTCCCGAAGACGCCCAACGTCGTTTTCGCGGGCTACATCGTCGCCCTCGCCGCGTCCGCGTGGCTCGCCTTCCTGTTCCTCGTCGCCCGTTTCCAGCCAAAAACCCCGTCTTTCCAGGAGTCTTCGGCGTTTTTCGCCCACGCCCTCGACGGCGCCGCCACCTTCGTAGGCACGTCGTTCGCCGGCTATTCCGAACAGCACGTGGTCGGCAACGCCATCATCGGCTCGACCTGCTCGTCTTTCTGGTTCTTTATCCTCAAGCTCGCGTTTGCCGGCATCGTCGTCTACGTTGCAAGAAGGGAGCTTTCCAAGCCGTCCGACCAGGAAGACAAGACTTTTTTCCTGCTGCTCATCACCATCTTCGGCCTCGCGCCCGGAGTCCGCGACGTGACGAGGATTCTTTTCGGAGTGTAGTGCCTAACTTTCAACGGGTGCCCGCGTGAAAAAACTGACCGTCAAGACCGGCTGCCGCGTCGAAGCAATAGACATTACCGGGCAAATCCGGCAGGCGGTGAAAGGAGCCGGCTGGAAGAGCGGAGTCTTGTTCGTTTTTTGCCCCCACACCACCTGCGCGCTGTTCACCAACGAGTACGAGCAGTACATTAAGGCCGACTTCGAAAATTTTTTCTCGGAGCTTGAAAAGCAGGAGTGGCGCCACAATTCGGTCGACGGCAACGCGGTCGCGCATTTGAGGAACGCCGCGTTGGGGGGCCAGCAGTTCTATTTCGTCGAAAACGGCGACCTCGTTCTTGGCACGTGGCAGCACGTAATCCTCTTCGAAGGCGACGGCCCAAGGCTCCGCGAGCTTTGGCTCGATTTCATCGAAAGCAAATAGCTTCGGGGGGCTGTTTGGGAAAGCAAATGCCCGGGCCTCACCGGAAGGAAATAATCCTGTTCTTCGCGGCTTTTTCGTCCCTGGAAAGCAGCACCACCCTGCTTGGTTCGTGCTCGGCCGTCTCAACATATCCCGTTTCTCTTGCGAGGTCTTCCGCAAATTCCTTGATTTCGCCGTGCTCGGGCATGTATTTCGGCCCGAGCCTTTCCCGGCTCGCGCCCACGGCCATGTAGGCCTTGACTTCGACGTAGTCCGCGCCCGCCCTTTTGATTAGTTCGGCGTATTCTCCCGCGGCTTCGAGGTTCAGGTTTTTCGCCAAGGTCATCCGCAAAACGGTCCGCGTCTTTTTCGCCTTGGCGATTTTACTCATCAGTTCCAGGCTTTCCAAAAACCGTTCCCATCCGTTTTCGACCAGCGGCGCGTGCACTTTATTGTAGGATTCAGGAGAATGGCTTGCAAGC
>CAYVQS010000188.1:1357-1817 GCA_964453195.1 Microcaldota archaeon
TGCAAGCGAGATGTAAAGTTGGGTCGGCAGCTGTCCGTTGTCTGCCAGTTGCTCAATTACGTTCGGGTAAATCCCGTTGGTCACGAGGAACGTCGTCATTTTCCTCCTGTGGAACTCTTCGACCAGTTCGCCAAGCTTGGGGTAAAGCGCGGGCTCTCCGGAGAGCGAAATCGCAGCGTGCCTGGGCAAAAGCGCCTCGCGGTAAAGCGCCTTGTCGCTCGTTTCGCTTCCGCCGAATCCGTATAGCAGCTTTTTCTGGGCCGCCAGCATTTGGTCCACCAGTTCCGCCGGCTTGTCGGCGTCCCCGCCCCATTGCGGGAACGTCACGGAAACGTCGCGCCAGCAGAACACGCACCGGTGCGAACAGAACGGCAGGGAAGGCGTGCACTGCAGGCACCGGTGGCTTTGTATGCCGTAGAATTCCTGCTTGTAGCAGTGCCCCTCGCCCCTCAGCGACCGC
>CAYVQS010000189.1:0-1791 GCA_964453195.1 Microcaldota archaeon
AACGTCTACCAGGACTACGAGCCCAAGGTGCCGGAGGAGTTTCTCGACGCACAGTACGTGTATTTGGGGACTATTGTGCCTGCGCAGCAGCTCAAGGTCTTGAAGGCGATGGAAAAAAGGAAGTTCTCGTTCATGGACACCATAGAATACTACATCGAGACCGACCGCAAGAGCCTGGAGAAAGTCATTGCCGAGGTCGACGGAATAGTTCTCAACGACGTCGAGGCCAGGATGCTGACTGGAGAATCGAACCTGGTCAAGGCGGGAAAGAAGATTTTGAAGATGGGGCCGAAAATGGCGATTCTCAAGAAAGGCGAACACGGAAGCATTTTGTTATACGACGGAGCCGTGCTGCCGTTTCCCGCGTTCCCTCTCGAAGACATAGTGGACCCCACCGGGGCCGGGGATTCCTTCGCCGGAGGGTTCATGGGCCACGTCGCGAGGAAAGGCAAGGCGGACGAGAGGACGCTGCGCGAGGCGATGGCGTACGGCAACGTCATGGGCTCGTTCGTGGTCGAGGACTTCTCGCTCAACCGCCTGGCGCGGCTTGGAGAAGCCGACATCGAAAAGCGGTTTGGCGACTACAAGAAAATGATGTGCATGCTTTGCGAAAAGGCGAATTTGTAAGGATTGCAGACACGAAGCCGGGACGAATGGAGCCGGGAACAAAAGCAGGATTACAGGGGAGCTGAAAAATGGCTGAAAAGATTCCGTGCAAGATTCTGGACTGGAACGACGTTTACTCGTTGACCGAAAAGGTCGCGGCCAAGGTCAAGAAGGCCAAATACCAGCCCGACATCGTAATCGGATTGGCGCGCGGCGGCTGGTTCACGGCGCGGCTTTTGTGCGATTTTCTCGGAGTAAAGGAACTAGTGTCGCTCAAGGTCGAACACTGGGGCGTCACGGCGCGGCCCGACGGAAAGGCGGTAATCAAGTACCCGTTCAAGCTAGACTTGTCAGACAAGAAAGTGCTGATTGTCGACGACATCACCGACACGGGCGAGAGCATGAAGGTGGCGGCGGACTACGTTTCGCAGCAGCTTTTGCCAAGTGCCGTGCGCACCGCGGTGCTGCAGAACATTTCCAAGACAAGCAAGTACGAGGCCGACTTCGTCGGGGCGCAGGTGGCGTGGAACTGGTACGTCTATCCCTGGAACTTTTTCGAGGACATGAGGAATTTGGTGCCCAAGGCGTTCGAAGAGGACGAGGAACTGACGCCAGGGCAAATCAGGGACAGGTGCGCCAAGCTCTACGGCTTCAGGCTCCAAAACGACAGGCTGCTTGAAGTCCTCGCCGACCTTCGGCACCGCAAGCTATTGTACAAGACCGACGGAAAATACGCGAAGAAATAGCCTGGCGCTTTTTCCTCTACTTTTTGGCAGGCTTCTTGGCGGGCTTTCGCTTCTTGGCAGATTTCGCCTTGACTGGCTTTTTGGCCTTCTTCTTGTGCGCGGCTTTTGCGGCGTCGGAAACTATTTCCTCGTCGGCCTTCTTTTCCGAGGGGGAGAGGCCGCGGCTGGAAAACTTTTCCACGCACCCCTTGCACACGCCGGCCTCGGCGGCGAAGCACTCCACGTTGTCGATGCACGCGGACGTTCTTTTCTTTCTAGCAGCAGCCATTTTCAAAACCACCCTTTTCCCAAGACCGGACTAATCCGCCAAAGAATAAAAACAAGACGAAAGAACGGGGAAAAAATGGAAAAAAGGGAAAAGAATCAGGCGCCGCACTCTTTGCGCAGCGCGTCGGCCAAGTCAACTTTCTCCCAGGTGAAGTCCGGGTCGTTGCGGCCG
>CAYVQS010000190.1:0-1775 GCA_964453195.1 Microcaldota archaeon
CCCGGGGTCTGCACCGTGAAGTCCTCCTCGCCCTCCTTCACGTTCCGCGCGTTCCTGAGCTTGCGCTTGGTCTCCTCGGCCACCTTCTCCACGTCCGCGTTGGGCTTGGCCTTCGCCATTAGGTAATAATAGTTCTGGGTGTCGAAAAGCGTCTTCGCCTTCTCAAGGGGAATGTAAATTTGCGTGTCGTCCTGTTCGCTTCCCAGCCGCTCCATTGTGCCGATTACCCTGAACTTCTCCCCCCTTATCTCGATGGAGTCGCCGACCGCGATTTCGTAGTCGAACATCAGCGTGTCGTGCGCCAGCAGGTCTCCGACTACGGCGACGTTGCGTTCGCTTTCGGTCGGCCACCTGCCCTCGACCACCCTGAAAGTGGACATGCTCTTGAACACGCGGCTGGAGTCGTCGGTAGGCACGCCGATGACGAACGTGCTTTTCTTCTGGTTCTTGAACCCAACGCGCTCGCCGAAGAAAATGAGCCCGGCGACGGTGTCGATTCCCCGCACCCGTTTTACCGCCTCGATGTCCGCGTCCAAGAGCTTGGCCGTGCCTATCGAGCCAGAGAACATGGAGTTTCCCGGGAAAATGAAGAACTTGTCCGAGCCCAGCGCGTTGAACTGCTCCGCGACCACGGTCTGCATTCCCTGGCCCAGGCTTACCAGGCCCACCACCGCGGCGATGCCGATGAATATGCCCACCATGGTCAGGAACGTCCGCATCTTGCTGTGCTTGAAGCTGTGGTAGGAAAGTTGGAAAAAGTCCGCAATCAGGCGCCAGGTGATGGCCATCGCTATTTTTCTTGCGCCCGCCCCGATAAAAATATATCGGTTCCGATAAAAACGCGGCGGCCATTTGCAAAGCCTTTTTATCCCCCTTTCCCAGAATTGCTACGGTGCTCAAAGTGCACGGTGAATGCGAAACCGTACGTTAACGCGTCTTCACTAGTGCACTCTTTCGCGCCTCCGCTGCTTTTCTTACGTTTTGCCAAAAAAACAGCCATCCCGGAGTTGGTTTTGAAATGAGAATGCTCGAACTTCACTGCGACTACGTTTCCTACAAGCCGCGCCAAAAAGCGCTCAAGTCCGTTGCCGAGCTTTCGCCGGACCAGAAGGAGGGCAGCCGGATGGAAAACGCTCTCGTGGTCTTCTGCTCTTTCGAGCAGGGCGACGACGAAGCAGTCGCGGCGCAAGCCGCGCAGGAAATAAAAAAGAACTTTGGGGAGGTCAAGGCGGCCGGAGTCCTGGTCTATCCTTACGCGCATTTGTCTCCGAACCTGGCGCCGCCTGTCGAGGCTCAGAAGCTTCTTTCTTTCCTGTTTTCGGAAGTCAGGAAGTTCGCCCCGGATTCCAAGCAGTCTGTTTTCGGCTATTACAAGGAGTTTGAGCTCAAGTGCAAGGGCCATCCTTTGGCGGAGCTTTCCAAGACTGTGAACAAGGCGTCGCTCGAGGCCGCGGCGGTCAAGCTCGGCGGGGAGAAGGTCGTGGTCGAGAAGGCGGCGGGGGCCGAGTTGCACGAGTCGGAGTCGTTGAAGCAGGAGTCAAAGATGAAAAGCGTCTTTTACGTCCTTTCTCCCGACGGCACCATTACTCCTGCCAAGGAGTTCGACTATTCCAAATACCCCGACCTGAAGAAGTTCGCGGACTACGAGATTGGGAAGGTGAGGGCGTACGCGGAAGAGCCGCCGCACATCAAGCTGATGAAGGAGCACGACCTGGTCAACTACGAGCCGGCGTCTGACTCGGGCCATATGCGCTGGCTCCCAAAGGGCCTTGTCG
>CAYVQS010000191.1:0-1768 GCA_964453195.1 Microcaldota archaeon
GCCGGCGCGGGAAGAGATGCGGGTGGAAAAATTTCCCAGGTCGCGGACTTTGAAGGAAGGCCAGTCATCAAAGGCTTCGGCGTAGTAGCCGGCGGTGACGATTTGCGCGCCAAGCCCGTGGGCGAGGATTGCAAGCGTACGCTGGGCGCCGCCCTTTTCCAGCATCGAGTCGTAGAAGATGCCCAGCCTCATTTTTCCCCCTCGAAGTAGAACTGCAGGTAAGGACTGGAATAGACGTTGTTCCAAAGACGCGGCGGATTGGTGCAAAAATCATCGACATACTTGCGGGTGTACTGGGGGTAGTATATGCGCATTATTTCGTTGATGTGGTTCATCTTGAAGTTTATGCAGAACGGGCCGGACGCGGACTTGATTATTGCCAGGTTGGAGCTTGCAACGAGTTGCTTGTCGGACGGCTCAATGTAATTGAACTGGCCGTTCCTGAAGATTCCGGGGTGGCGCGACCCGCCAATTGCGGAAAGGGGAAACAAGAGCAGGACCGCCAATACCGCGTAGGTCGCAATCTTGGAATTGCCCAGGTCGCAAACCTTGGAAAACGCGAAGAAGGCGAAAAAGACAATAAGATAGTTGAGTATGCGCAGCTCGAAGTTCTCGAATCCGGACCTGAGGAAAAAGCTTGCAAGCAGGGCAAAGGCGAAAAAGCCGCCCCACACCGAAACGACGAGGAAGGGAAGGGCAGCCTCTTCGCGCGGGGCTCGCACGGAGGATGTCAGCCCGATGATTGCAAGCACTATCAGGAGAATGTTGGGGGACTGGATTACTACGAATGCGGGAATGGACGGGTACCAGTACAGGATGTCCGCCGAATGGCGCACTATCTGCAAAAGAAGCGCCACCATGGCAACGGACGAGAAGAGCGTATAGAAAAGAACGCGGCGCTCGGAAAAAATGGAGACAGTGAAATCAACAAATGCGCGGATTTGGGGGCGGAGCCTGGCCACTAGAACGCCCGCAACCAGAAAGGCTGCGATGAAAAGCAGGAGGGGCAGCATCAGGAGAGGGAAGAAGACAAGGCCCGGCGGGTCAAAATAATACACCTTGCCCAGGAACTCGGGAAAAAATTTCGCCAGCCCCTGTGAAAGCACCCACCGCATGTCCCCGACCACAACTCGCATCAGGGAGGCGGAGACCATGAAGCCTGCCGCCCAGATCAGCGGAAGTGCCGCCGAAAGATGCCAGGCGCCGTCCTCGGACGCCTGCTTGTAGCGGGAATAAAGGAGGATTGCGGCCAGCGGGGGCAAAAGCAGGATTAATGAAAAGAAGTGCAGGGGCCCAAGCAGCAGAATCAGGGCCGACGGCAGGGCGAACTCCTTCAGTTGCGGCTTGGGCGGAATCTTGGCTACCAGGCCAAGAATCGTGAAAATCATCATCATGCCGAGGAGCTGGGGCCGGACCTCAAGCGAAGGCCAAAGGTAATAGGAAGAGAAGAACGAAAGCGCGGCCGCACCAAGCGCCGCCCGGTCGTTTGAGCCGAACGAGCGGAACATGAAGAAAACGGACAGCGGAAGGATTGCCGACAAAAGCAGGCCGGTGAAGAAGACCACCTGGGCCTGGGAAAGGCCGGACGCGTCCTGAACCCACGAGAGGATGAGGACGAAAAGCGGGCCTGAAGAATGGCTGGTGAAAATCCCCGAGAAAACCTTGCCGTTGGTCTCGAGGTCGCTGAGCGAGCGCCTGAGGAGGAACTCGTCGGTCGAGACGAACTCCTTGCCGGAATAGAAAATCACCTTGGTAATGGCGGGGAAAA
>CAYVQS010000192.1:0-1743 GCA_964453195.1 Microcaldota archaeon
AGGCCACCACGTGCGCCCCGAGAGAGAGCAACTCCTTGACCAGCCAGGAACCGATGAAGCCGGCGGCGCCGGTGACCAGCACGCGGCGCCGGCCCCAGGCTCGTCCTAGCGTCGCCGCGCTTTCCATGGAGCCTTGCCGTCTTGCCAAAGTTCCTCGAGGAGCCGGACGTCGCGCATGGTGTCCATGCACTGCCAGAAATCCTCGTGCTTGTAGGCCATGAGCTCTGCGTCCTGGGCCAAGCGTTCCAGAGGCTCGCGCTCGAACACGGTCTGGTCGTCGTCGATATAATCAATGACCCGAGGTTCCAAAATGAAAAAGCCGCCGTTGATCCACCCCTCGCCGATTTGCGGCTTTTCCACGAAGCGCCGAACGCGGTCCGCCTTGAATTGCAGCCCGCCGAAGCGCGCCGGGGGCCGGACCGCGGTGACCGTGGCCGCCTTGCCGTGCTTGCGGTGAAACCGCAGAGGCTTGTGCAAGTCGTCATTGGCCAGGCCGTCGCCGTAGGTGAGCATCAGGGGCTGGCCCTGGGCGTATTGCAAAAGCCGCTTGACGCGGCCTCCGGTCTGGGTGTCTTCGCCCGCGTCGACGAGGTGCACCTTCCAGTCCTCGCGGGGCCGGCCGAGGAGTTCTATCTTGCCCGAATCCAAATGAACCACGAGGCTTTGGGAGTGGTACGGGAAGTTGATGAAATAGTCTTTTATAACGGCCCCTTTATAGCCCAGGGCGACGATGAATTCATTGAACCCGAACTGGGCATAGCTGTTCATGATATGCCAGAGGATGGGTTTGCCGCCGATTTCGATCATGGGCTTGGGCAGACGGTCGGTCATTTCCGAGAGGCGCGAGCCCTGGCCCCCGGCCAAGATTCCCACTTTCATGACGGGTCCTATGTTAGCAATTCTTCGGTATGAAAAGAAGATTTCGCCGGCAAGCTCCGCCTATGGGCTCGTTAAAAAATAAATGACCGTTTTTTCACTCATTCCTTTAATAGGCGTTGTTCCCAACCCCGGGTTTTGATAAAATAACGCATTGGGGATTTATAAAAGAATTCTCATTAAAATATTAGCAGAAAGATTGCGAAACGCCCACGCCCCATAAGGCCTTCCTGCGCAAAGCAACGAGGATATGATGAAACGCGCCATCGTTTTGCTGACCCTCAATGAAATCGAAGCCCTCCCCAAGATATTCGACCGCCTGCCGCGCTCCTGCGCCGATGATTTTTTCGTTGTGGACGGGGGATCCTCGGATGGCACGCGCCAGTACCTTGAGTCCCGCGGCGTGCGCGTCGTAGGCCAGCCAAAGCGCGGACGAGGCCAGGCTTTTCGGGTGGCCTTCGCGCAGACCGACGCCGAGGTCCTCGTTTTCTTCAGCCCGGACGGCAACGAGGACCCCGCGGACATTCCCAGGCTGCTCGCGAAGATCGACGAGGGCTGCGATATGGCGATCGCCTCGCGCATGATGCGGGGCGCTTTCAACGAAGAGGACGTGCATTGGTTCAGGCCGCGCAAGTGGGTCAACCAGGCTTTTACCTTGCTGGCGAACCTCCTATGGAACCAAGGCCCATACATCACGGACACCATCAACGGCTTTCGCGCCGTGCGGCGTTCGGCTTTCGAGGCCTTGGGCTGCGACGCGGACGGATTCGTCATCGAATACCAGATGTCCATCCGCGCCATGAAGAGGGGTTTAAAGGTCGCCGAGATCGCGACTCGCGAGTCCCCCCGCATGGGCGGCCAAAGCAC
>CAYVQS010000193.1:0-1628 GCA_964453195.1 Microcaldota archaeon
CTGATGGCGCTTTGCGCAACGGGCGAAACCGAAAATATGCCGCGGCCAAAAGAAGGGGCGTTTTGAAAGGCGCGCACAGGATGGCCCGGGCTAAGAAAAGGAAAAAATTTGGAAAAGAAGGGGAAAAAGCCGGGGAAACCGGGCGGGCCTTAGAGCTCGCCGGTTCTGCGCTTGATCTTTCTCTTCATTCTTTTGCGCTTTTTCTTGATCCATTTCCAGCGCATGTGGTTTTTCTTCTTCCACTTGCGAGGTCGTGCACCCATTTTTAGAAAACACCTGTTGGCAAACAAGACTAGTAGAAACGATAATCCACTAGAACTAGTTAGTTTTTTTGGTCGATTAAGATTTATATACGCTTTTATCTGCTCCGCGCGCGTTTCCCGCGGCCGGGCGCGAAGGGCCACCCTCCCGCTTGGGCGGCCTATGTGCCCTGGCGGACGACGTAGCGGCCCCGCGACTCGATTTTTGCAAGCCGGTCGAGGACAAGCACGGCGTCTTTTCCGCGCTGCTTGGCATAAGCCTTGTAGAACGCCGCGAAGAGGCCGGGCGAAACCGATTTTTTGAATAGCAGCAGGTCGGTTGCCTGTTCCTCGACCGAGGACGAGAACTGGGCGAGGCCAAAGTCGATTAGAAAGAGTGCGCCATCGGGCGCCAAGAGGAAATTCGAGGTGGTGGAGTCGCCGTGGCAGATGCCGGCGGCGTGGAGTTTGGCGAGGATTTTTCCGGCGTTGGACGCGGCGGTGCGTTGTTTTGCCGGCGGGAGTTTGGGGAGGCTGGTGCGGAGGAGTTTGGCGCCGAGTTTTTCGATGAAGATTTGTTTTTTGGCGAGGTCGGCGTGGAAAAGCTGTGGCGTGGGCACGCCTGCGGCGCTTGCGGCGGCGAGGGTTTTTGCCTCGCGCTTGGTGCGGGTGGTGCGGAGCTTTTCGTCGAGTTCGCGCGCCCGGTAGGCCTTTGCCAAGCGCTGTTTGCACAGGCAAGGCGTTCCCATGAAGACTGCGGGAAACAGGCTTGCTTCTGCCCCGCGCGAGAATTCCTTCACTGCCGGTTCCTCCAGCGCTTCGAGTATTTGTCCTTCGGGAATCTTGCCTTGGCGGAGGATTTTCGGCCCGTTAAGAAGGCAGACTATCGTGCTTGGCGGGCTGAGAACCAAGGGGCCGGCGTCTATTGCCAGGCCGCTTTTTTCCGCGAACTGGCGGGCGTCTTCCAGGCTGAACGCGGGCTGTTCCCCGGAGACGTTCGCGCTGGTCGAGACTACGGGTACGCCGGAAAGCCGGGCCAGCAGGCGGGCGAAGGGATTGACGGAGACGCGGAACGCCACCGAACCCGACTTCGACGCGGCAAGTGGCTTTTTGAGCGGGACCACGAGCGTGAGGGGCCCGGGCAGGAATTTTTTGCAGAGTTTCTTGGCAAGGGGCGAAAGAAGGGCGTATTTTTCTATTTGCGAAACCGGGGAGACTATCACGGGAAGGTCTTTTTCCCTCGGCCGTCTTTTGAGGCGGTAGATTGCCTCGACTGCCTTGGGGTTGGTGGCGTCGCATCCGAGGGCGTAGCTGGTTTCGGTCGGATAGACCACGAGCTTGCCGGCGCGGATTGCCTTTGCCGCAAGCGCAGCCGCGTTTTTCTGCTTG
>CAYVQS010000194.1:0-1623 GCA_964453195.1 Microcaldota archaeon
CGAAGACCGGAAAGAGAACGCGGGGGGAAAAGAAAAAGGTTTAGCCGGCGGCCAGCGGTCAGGGGAAGAAGCTCACGTGATCCACCGACACGGTCGAAGAAGGCGCGGCCGGGGCCACGATGAGAATGTACTGGACGCAGTTCTTGACGGACGTCGTGTTCGGCAGCACCACTTCCTGCCAGCCGCTCACGTCGTGCACCGAAAGCCCGGTAAGGGACTCGCCTGCGCCGCAGTCCCCGCCAAAGCCGTAGACCTGGGCGCCGAAGTTTCCCGAAGCGAAAAACCGCGAAACGGGGTTTGCCGAGAGGAACGGGACTCCGACGGGGGCATACGCGCACCCGGGAGTGGACCCGGCCGAAATTTTCAGCGAAAGAGTGTTCGGAACCCAGATGTTGGGAACGTTTGAAGAGACCGAAACCGACGTTCCGACGGCACCGCAACCCACGACCCACTCCCCCACGGACGCGTCTTCAAAGTCGTTCAGGAGAAAACAGCCGGAAGAATTCATGCAGGGAAGCGCGCTCACTTTGCCCGCCGCACTCGAACTGGAACTCACCGTTCGGCCCGCGGAAGCGACCTGGCCCCGCAGCAAGAGCACGATGACCAAGACGCCCAGCATCACGCCGGCCAACATTAGGATGTACTCGAACGCGCCCTGTCCCCTTTTCATGAAAGGAGGAAGCGGAGACGAAATAAAAAGCTAGGGACGGAGTCAGCATCCGGCGTCGATTGAAACGGTTCCCGAGGGCGAGTTGTCCTGCAGCACCGGCGCGCAGGAAGAGCAGTAGGCTATCGGCGCCGGCCTGGTCGCGGTAAGCGTGTTCTGCGTCAGGTTGGACGACGGCGCGCATATCCTGAAGTCGTAGGGATAGGCGTAGCCCATTGCGTTGTCCCGCACCTGGTTGCGGAAAAAGACGTTGCCTGTCGAGACGCTGGTGGCGAAGAAGCCGTAGCGCGTGTTGTTGAAGACCGTGTTGTTGTCGAACAGGTTGCCCGTCGAGTCCGTAGTGAGCTGGACCCCGTCCTGGGAATTGTAGTAGACGCTGTTTGCGAAGAAAACGTTCTGGTCCGCGGGCGCGGCGTAGATTCCCACTGTGTTGTTGTGCAAGTCGTTGGAATAGAAGACGTTGTTCGCGGTGTTGGAATAGGGGTAGATGCCGTAGGTCTGGCCCCAGACTTCGTTGGAATGGACGCTGTTGCCGGTCGCGCCGGCGTAAAGCAGTATTCCCTGGCCGTTTCCGCCGGAAATTTGGTTGGAATGGACCGAGTCGTTCAATGAATATTCGAGGAGAAGCGAGCCCGAATCGCAGTCGAAAAGCGTGTTGGAGTAGAGCAGGGAATGGTCGCCGCGGTAGGACCGCAGGCACCACTGGTTGTTGTGCCGGATGTCGTTGCCGTGCACCGAACAGTAGTCGCCGAAAAGCACGAGCGCGCCGCGGCTGCCGTACGGCCTGGCGGGGGCCTCGGAATTGCCTACGAGGAAATTGCCGGACAGTTCGCAGTAGTCCGATGCGTCGTCGGCGTAGATTCCGGTGTACCGGTTGAAGGACGCGTTGTTGCCGCTTACGCGCGCGTAGTTGCTTGAAACTAGCTTGACTCCGACCTGGCTGTTGCCCAGGAGAC
>CAYVQS010000195.1:0-1622 GCA_964453195.1 Microcaldota archaeon
CTGCTTTTCTTGGTGGGAATTTACAAAAATGCCTCGATGAGCACTGCGCTTACGGGAATGGCGAGGTTGTCGTCGAAGGGAAGGCGCAGGGTCTCGATGAGGCCGAACAATATGGCAAGCAGTAGCGCGAATACGTTTAAGAAATAGGCGGAAGCGATTGAAGCGCCCACCACGAACGCGGCGAAGCTCTCCCAAGTCTTTTTCGGGTTCCACGGAAGCGGGTGCTTTCCCCGGGTTCCCGCCATCGTCGAGACGGCGTCACCCACCGCGAGGATCATTATTGCCCCGCAGGCGTAGTTCAGGCTCCTGGCGTACGTCACGAGGAACAGCGCGCCGATTACGAACATCAACGCGCCCTTGCCCGGAATCTCCACCTTCCTCTCGAACTTTTCAAGAAGGAAGGCGACGGTCTCGTGCCGCATCCCCCTCATCGTGAGGTGGATTATGAGAAGCCCAGCCAGCAGCACGAACAGGAGAATTGCCGCGGCCGTTTCGCGGCCCACGAGCCACGCCGAGACCGCGATGGCCGTGCCGAAAAACAAATGGAATAACTGCCGGTGGTCTTCGTTCATCTTTTCTTCGCCTTTCTCGTTTTAGTGCGCCAGAGCGTTTCGCCGGCCCTGCCGCCGCCGACCCACCTGTGCTTCTTGTTCTGCGCCCAAAACTCGTCCAATGCCTCGCGGCAGACGAAGAAGAACACCAGGCCGGTCGCCGCGCCGCCTGCCACCTGGAGGAACGTGTGGACCCCGTCGGCGATGCGGGAATACGACACGACAAGTGCCAGCGCGGAAAATGGGTAGAACCCTAGCGTGCCCAGGGACGCGCCGACGAACACGAACATCACCGTGGCGTGGCCCGAGGGAAAGCCCCAGTCGTCCGGGCACCAAGGCTGGCCGTCGCACGGCCGGGCCTGGCCGTAGTAGTCCTTGGCAACCGGCACGAGGACGAGCGTGAGCAGTAGCGCGAGCACGAGGGCGCCGCGGTTGCGGGGCAGGAACACGAAGCCGATTGCGGCCATCGCCGCGACCGCGAAGTAGAACGAGTCCCCGAAAATCCCCTGCAAGACGAACACCGGCACCATTTCGAAACGGCCCCCGAAAAACGAGCCAATACTAGGAACGAGCCTTTAAATTAATTGCTTGCCACAAAATTGCTTGCGCTCGTTCTATCCAAATTTTCAAGTGCCTGGGTAGCTCAGCCTGGTTAGAGCGCCAGACTCATACGACGGCCTTCTTCGAAGGCCGACCAAACGTCCGTTACGGGGCCGTGAATCGGCCATCTGGGTAATCTGGAGGCCGCGTGTCCAAATCTCGCCCCAGGCACTTTCTCTTTCTTATCGTGCCGGCGGCGTTGCCACAAAAGCGGAGCAGGGCAGTTCCTTACGCCGCTTTGACGATGACTTGCAGGTCGGCTTTGGACGCGCCGGAAGAGGGCCAGTAGGACGTTATCGTGCACGTGTTTTCCGCGGTGAACAGCACCTGCGTCGCGCTTCCAGGGGCCGTTTTGGGGCTTGTCTGGCCGCATCCGCGGAAGTCCAGCCCGCCGTAATAGACGCGGCTGGAAAGCACTTTGAAAGTAATGTTGACCGCGTCGCCCCCGGCGGCCTCTATAAAGAAGGCTTT
>CAYVQS010000196.1:0-1613 GCA_964453195.1 Microcaldota archaeon
CTCCAGGTCAACGCGCCCAACCAGACTTCCGACGCGTGCTGCCTTGCGGTCGGCAACCTGAAGGCTTCGCTTACCCCCAACTCGCGCCAGATTGCCAAGCCCGGCGACGAAATAACCTACAACATCCTGCTGGAAAACCCGAACGACGAAAAGGTCTACGCCCGCCTCTCGGCGCCTGACAACCCGTTCGAGTCCACGACCGACTTCGACGAGCTCGAAGTCACGCTCGCGCCCAAGGAATCCAGGATAGTTCCCGTCACGGTCAAGATTCCTCCCGGAACCCCCGGCGCGACTTTCCAGCTCACGTTCCTAGTCAAGTACGGCGCGGCGTGCTGCATGCGGGAAATCCCGCTGCCGGCCGAAGTGCTGTGCACGTTCGCCCAGACTGCCGACCTTGAACTGTTCCGCGAGCCCACCGCCGGCTGCACCGTGGTCAAGCACGACCAGTTCGTCTCGCACCTCGTCGGCCTGAAGAACGCCGGCGAAATCCAGGGCCCGTTCCGCATCGAACTTTCCCAGCCCCAGTCCGCAAGCGGAACCGCGACTATCTCCGAGGACTATTTCGAGCTTAGGCAGGGCGAAGTGGACTACTTCAACATTTCGTTCACGCCCAGGCCCAGCGTGCCCCTCGGCAACTACTACTATTCGCTTGACATCAAGTACTCCAAATACACGCTCATCCACCGCGAGTACTGCTTCAAGGTCGAATCCTATTCCGACGCCGAGCTTCTGCTCCCGGACCAGGTCGAGGCGCCCAACTGCTACACTTCGGCGTTCGCCTTCCAGGCCTGCAACCGCGGCTCGACCGGCGAAAACTTCACCGTCGCGCCCGGCGACACCCGCGGCCTGCGCGTGCTCGTCGAGCCCCACTCGTTCAACATTCCCGCGGGCGAGTGCAGGACCGCGCACCTCATAGTCGTGCCCTCGCTCTCGATTCCCCTCGGCGAATACTCTATTCCCCTGTCCATCTCGTCGCCCAGGGTCTCCAAGTCCTACAAGGTAATCGCCACGGTAGTCAGCGGATTGTCGGACGCGACTCTCTTCAAGATCGGCGCGCCCGACGAGTTCGAAGTGGTCGAGGGCACAGACAAGTTCTTCACCGTGACGGTGGAAAACCTGCGCAACAACTCGGTCGCCAACGTCAACCTGTCAGTCGAGGGCCTGCCCAATGGCTGGGCCGTGGTGGACGCGCCCCAGACCATTTCACCGTCGTCCAAGAAGACCTTTCGCATAAGGTTCCGCGTGTCGGGCAACGCCGGCGACGAATACCCAGTCTCGCTGGTGGCGCGCGCAGGAAAGGAGTTCTCGTCCACGAACGCGACGCTCCGCGTGTCGGCGCCGTCCCAGCTTCTCGACTATTCGGTTTCCTCGGTCGTTCCCGTGATTGAGAACGACGAAGTCAAGGAAGTCGTGGTCAAGCTCACGGTGAGGAACACGGGCAATTCGTTCGCCTCGCAGGTCAGGCCCACCGTGTCGGCTGCCGGCTATTCGGTCAAGTCCTCGCCTTCGTCGGTGTCGCTGGCGCCGGGCCAGGCCCAGTCCATGACGGTGACGATCGCCTCGTCCTCGGGCCAGGCGGGCGCCGGCACCATCGGCCTCAAGGGCCAAAGCGC
>CAYVQS010000197.1:0-1600 GCA_964453195.1 Microcaldota archaeon
GAAGAGTCATTTGAAGAGGCCGTAGGTCAAAAGCGCGGGCAGGGGATAGGACATTCGGGGCTCGAGATAGCACACGAACATATTTTTCTGGCACACGCGGCAGGACTCGAGCTTTTTCTGTTCGCGGCAGTAGCCGACAGAGGAGAGCGTGGATTTGAGGCCGGATTCCTTGGTGGGAAAAGTGTTGCGCCAGTCGCCGCCCGTCAGGCACGGGGAAACCGAGCCGTCTTCCAAAAACTCGCAGAAGAAGTACGGAAGGACGCATTGTTCGTCGAACAGCTCGTCGTTGTTCAAGTGGCGGAAGTGGCGCGAAATGCGGGAAATGAAGTAAGGCGTGTTGACGACGTGGGGCTGGGTCTTGAGGAACGAGACGAAAGAGTCGATTTTGGCGATTTGTTTTTGCGACGCCGACCACTTGGCGCTTTGGGACTCCTGGCAGTCGAAGACGGGATGGTCGTTGATGGGCTGGAATTTGTGGAGCACGCCAAGTTCCTTTGTCAGGGCGACGACCTTGTACAGGTCGTCTACGGTGTCGGGCGAGAGGATGGAGTTGACGACTACCTGGACGCGGGGCGCAAAAGCGCGGAGGTTTTTGACGGCCTGGACGGCGTGGTCGAACGCGCCTTTCTGGCCGCGGATCCTGTCGTGGGTGGCTCCGATGCCGTCGATGGAGATCGAGACTTCGTCCACGCCGGTGGCGGCGATGGATTTCGCACGCGCAGCGTCGAGAAGATAGCCGTTGGAGACGAAGTGGACGTAGGGGATTTTGGACTTGGCGTAGGAAACGCGTTCTTCCAGGTCGGCAATAAGCAGGGGCTCGCCGCCCGAGATGGAGAAGTAGAACGTGCCCAGCGACGAGAGGTCGTCGATGATGGACTTGTAATGCGGCATGGAAACGACGGACTTTTTCTTGTTGCGCCAGATGTTGCAGGAGCGGCACTTGAAGTTGCAGGCGTTGGTGATGTACATGCCTGAAAGCATGGGGAAGGCGCGGCCGGTCAAATAGTATTGCAAGTGCCACTTGGCGGCGCGCACTGCCAGCTTGCCGAAGAGCATGGGGTTGGAGAAGATGAGTTTTTTCATTTTGTTTCACGGAGGTTTTTGGTTCAACGCTTTTTGCGCGGTTTGCGGGCAACGGCCGGGTGCCGGCCGGTCCCTGGTTTTTCATTCCCGGTCCAGTGCTTTCCCGCCGGGCGGGAGAGGAGTTTTTTGACTGCCTGGAACACGGACGAGACTTTGATGCGGCGCATGCACTCGGCGTTGCGCGGGCAGGAGACGGTCTTGTCGTTGGCAACCGACATGCAGGGAGAGCAGTGCAGGGACTCGTATAAGACCACATGCTTGGAAGAAAGCGGGCCGTACTTGGCCGGGGTTTCGGGGCCGAACAGGCAGATTGTGGGCGCGCCGGTGGCGACGGACAAGTGCATGGGGCCCGAGTCGTTCGAGACCACGCAGGAAGAGCGTTCGAACAGGGCCATGAGCTGGCGCAGCGAGAGCTTGCCCGCGGAATTGATTGTGCGGGCGTAGGCGAAGGGCGAGAGGTCGGACAAGACGGCGTCTACGACGGGGCGGTCTTTGGGCGCGCCAATCAAGACTACGC
>CAYVQS010000198.1:0-1598 GCA_964453195.1 Microcaldota archaeon
AAATTTGAGGCTCCAGGTGGATATCGCTGGCGCCGGCCTCGACGGCGCCGCGGAGGTGGGAGACGAACGCGTCTTCGAGGGACGGGGCAAGGACGCGGGGGTTGGCGGTGAGGATTACGCGGATTCCCCGGCCGTCGGCAAAGGAGCAGATCTTGGCCGCCTCTTCGAGGGAAACGTGGGACCGAAAGGCCCCGCCGTCAATCGGCGGCCGAGCGTCGAGCGCGCCTGCCTTGGGAAAAATGCCCATGAACAATTCGTCTGCGCCGGCCTCGGCCTGGGCCTTTGCGCTTTCCAGCGAGTTGCAGGCGGCCATTATTTTCATTCTTGCACCACGAACTGCGGAATCGAAAGCACGCCGCCCAGGTCTTGGAAGACGTAGTCCGGATTTTCCGCCTGCAACGCGCGCAAGCCGAATCCGCCGGACAACACGGCCGCGGTAAGCGCCCCCGCAGCCTTGCCCGCCTTGACGTCCATCGGCGCCGGGCCCACTACGAGGGCGTCCTTTGCCGAACACCCGATTTTTTCAAGCGCCGCCAGGACGATGTCGGGCGCGGGCCGCGCCCTGGAAACTTCCCCGCCGGAAACCAGGCAGGCGCCCTGCAGGCCGGCGGCGGCAAGGATTTTTTTTGAAAGCGCGCGGGGAAAGCCCGACGCGACGCACGTCTTTACGCCGCGTTTTTCAAGTTCGGCGAAGACTTTGCGCGCAGAGCCGATTTCCCGCGCCTTGGACGCCTCGGCTTCCAGGCCCGAAAAGAAGGCAAAGAGGATTTTTTCGGACAGCGCGGCGTCGGCCACTTTGAAGTCCTGGAGAAGCACGGCGTCGATTGCGTCGCGCCTGGACCGGTCGAAAAGCCCGGCGAGCCTCTGCCGGGAGACCGTGAAGCCGTTTTTTTCAAATGCGGCGACCAGGGGGGCGACTCCGTCGAAGGCCGCGACCGTGCCGCCGAGGTTGAAGACGATTGCGCGAATTGCCATTGAAGAAAGGAGGCGGGAAAAACAATTAAACCGGACTGGAACGGGGCTTTTTCAAAAACTTTTTCTCGAGCTTTTCCAGTTTCTTCAGCGCGGCCTTGCCTGCGGCGTGCTCGATTTCCGCCTTGCAGGCGCGGAAAACTGTGGTCTTGTGGGCGTGCTTCTTGCAGCACCACAGTTCGTCGTCCAGGTCCTTGTCGGCCTTGATGACGTGGTGCGAGTCGACGACCAGGGGGTAGAGGACGCAGCCCAGGGGCTTGAGCGCCCACTTTTCCAGGCCCTTGTCGGCGGCGAGCTTCTGCAGCACGCAGCCGAATTTCTTGTTGAAGAAGACGCAGTAGTTTCCCGGCGCGGCCATGGACGCCAGCGAGGCGAGGTATTTTTTGGAAAGGGCTTTGGGCTCGCAGCGGTTGCAGTCTTTTGCCGATACGCGCACGAACCAGTTCTTGCCCCGGTTTTTTGGCTCGAGAAGCGGAAGGATTTGCTTGCGGAGCGAATTGATGCGCCTTCTTTCAACGCCGTAGATTATGGCCCCGCCACAACAGCACGCGCTCTGGCACTCGGCTACGCTGCAGCCGGCCGGGAACGGATGCGCGAAAATGTCCGAGGCGAACCGGTACTTCGAG
>CAYVQS010000199.1:0-1579 GCA_964453195.1 Microcaldota archaeon
CTACGTAGTATTTTCCGTGCAGCTGCTCCATGTCGTGGACGTGGCCCACCATGTAGCGGTCCAGCTTGGGCAGTTCGCCGTGCTTTTCGGCGTATTCCGGGGGCTGGGTTTGTTCGTATTCCGTGAGGCTGAGGCCGTGGACATGCACCCGGTTTCCGTACTGTTTTTTGAGCTGTCTTCCCGCGATTGCCCTGCCGCACCCGATTATCAGTATCCGCGCCTGGAGCTTCCGGGAAAGGACTTCGTCGACGTCCAATCTCGGGTCGCGGCCGGCTAGCGCCGTTTGGTAGGCTTCGAGGCCGCGCGTAAGGCAAGTTTCCACGTATCCGCCGCCCCGGAGTTCGGAATTCCGGCGTTCCGCCACGTGTTCTTCTATTTCCCTTTGGGTTCTTTTCGGAAGTTCGCGGAATGCCATAATTCTTGAAAGTGGATTTCCTGCAATTTTAATGCGAGCATTGGCGTTTTGCGGCAATATGTTTTTATACCGGAACCGCTCTTTTTCTTCCTTAAGGCGGTTGCGCCAATATCCCACCAACAGACTGACAAGACCCGCTGCCTTGCGGCCGCGCTCTTGTAGAATCGCTTTGAAGAAAAGCGGTTCGCTTGTCAAACGGCCTAGAATCACGTTTCCATGAATTCCAAGAGGTGCTTTCGAAATGGGTGCTGATTTGAGAATCTCCGAAGCCAGGTGCCCCCGGTGCCTGACTTACGACGGCTACGTGATAGAGCTGGGCTACGACTCGTACGGCAAGACGTTCACCTGCAAGCGCGACCCGTCCCACACGTTTGTCCTCGACGACAACGGCTTTTTGACTTCCCGCCACTAGTTTTTCCCGTTTTCCTTCTTCTCTTTTGTTTTTGCCTTGCCAGCGCTAGGCATTTGAAAAAAACGGGGAAAAAGAAGAAAAAGAGAGGAATGCGGGAAATCTACGTTTTGTCGTAGTATTTTTTCATTTCCCACGGCGTGACCTGGAGGCGGTACTCGTCCCACTCCTGCTTCTTGGCCTCGACGTACTTGGGCCCAGAATGCGGCCCCAGCGCGTCCATGATTACGGGGGCCTTTTGCATTTCCAGGACCGCTTCCCAAAGCGAGTGCGGCAGCGTGCCGATGCTCTTTTCCGCCAGTTTTTTGTCGTCGAACTCGTAGACGTCCTCTTCCACCGGCGCCGGCGGCTTCATTTTCTTCTCTATGCCGTCCAATCCGGCTGCCAGCATTACCGCGAACGCCAGGTACGGGTTCGAACTTGGGTCCGGGCACCTCAGCTCGGCGCGCGTGCTCTGCTCCCGCCCCGCAGAATACCGCGGGATGCGGATAAGTGCCGACCGGTTGGTCTGACCCCAGCACAGGTAGGCCGGCGCCTCGTAGCCGGGCACCAGCCTCTTGTACGAGTTCACCGTAGGCGCCGTGACTGCGGAGAAGGCGCGTGCGTGCGCCAACTGTCCGGCGACGAAACTCTTGGCAGTGGAAGACAGCTTGTAGGCGTCTCCTGCGTCGAAGAACACGTTCTTGCCGTTTTCGTCGAACAGGCTCTGGTGCACGTGCATTCCGCACCCGTTCTCCCCGAAAATCGGCTTGGGC
>CAYVQS010000200.1:0-1549 GCA_964453195.1 Microcaldota archaeon
AGGAAAAGCTTGGGCTGCCGCTTTACTGCAGGTTCCACTCCTGCGAATACGGCCGCGCCCTGGGAAAGCCGGAGAAAAACGGCGCGCCGCTTTTAATCGAGGCGGCCGCGCTTGCCGAGGCGGACTTCGTCCAGGCAGTCAGCGTCTCCGAGGCGAAGTCCATGACCTACCACCTGCTTCCCGAAAAGCAGGGGCTGTGCGCCGCAATCGGCCGCAACTTTTCCCAGGAATGGAAAAAGGAACAGGCGTGGAAGGACCTGGAATACGACGAATTCCTTCTTTTGGAGTCGGACGACATCGAGCTGATCGGCGAGAACGTCGCGGGAATAACCAACGGAATAGACCTTGACGAGTGGAAGCAAGTCGGGCTTTCTGACATCCAGAGGGGCCGCGGCCTGTTCAGGCAGCTGTTCGAAAAGAAGCACTACGTCTTCTTCCTCGGCCGGCCCGGCCGGACCAAGGGGCTCGACGTCATGCTCCGCGCGTTCGCCCTCGCGGGCCACGAGGACGCCGGGCTCGTGGTGTCAAGCGCGCTGCTTGAAAAACAGCAGGAGCACTACCGGAAAATGCTGCACACGCTCGGGCTGGAAAAGAGCGTGGCCATCCACGCCGGCTGGCTCGACGAGTCGGTGAAAAAATCCATGCTCGCCGCGGCCGACGTGGTCTGCCTGCCGTCGCTGTACGAGCCGTTCGCCCTCGTCGCGCTGGAGGCGCTTGCCGCGGACCTGGCGTGCGAAAACAACAACGTGCCCGGCCCCGCGGTGGTGGTGGGGGCAACGGGCGGAATGAACGAAGTCATCCGCAACGGCGTGAACGGGTTCAAGTGCCCCATGGACGAGGACCGGTTCGAAATGAAGCCCGAGTTCCTGGCGCGCGTGCTTGACATGCTGTTCAGGAAGGAGCCGCTGAGGCGCAAGGCCGCGAAGGGCGGCGCGGAGAGGATAGGCGCGCCCTTTTTCGACTGGAACTTCGTCGTGCTGAGGCACCACGAGGCCTACCGCAAGGCAATCGAAAACTACCGAAAGTGGCACGCAAAATAATTGGTTTTCAGAAAATAAGCGGACGGCTTCTTACGCCTTTTGGAGTTGCTGCTGCGCCTTGCCTGCCATCAGGCGTTTCCAAAATCCCACCTTTTCTGAAGGCGAAACCGGGCGCGCAACGAAGGGACGACTTCTCATCGCCTCGAGCTCGGCCCTCACGCGGGGGTCGGCGACAAGCGGCGTGCCCGAAGCGCGGCGGGACTCTGCATACCTCTTGACTTTCGAAAAAAGAGCGGCGACCTTGGACTCCGCGACCTTCTTGCGGACCGCGTCCATCGTGCGCGGCTCTTCCCTTTTCGCTTCTTGCCTAAGTAGTGCCATGAGAAAGACCGTGAAAATCCCGGAATATAAACGGCTCACTTGAACTGCTGGTATGCCATCTTGGCGCCTTCGAGGACCGAGACCAGCTTTTCGTAGGCGAAGGCCGCGTCCTTCTCGTCCACCACGAACGAGATTGCCGAGCGCGTCGAGAACACTATCTGGATGTTGAAGTTGGCCTTCTCGAACTG
>CAYVQS010000201.1:0-1512 GCA_964453195.1 Microcaldota archaeon
TCTTGCGCACTTCGGCCAACTTCATCGCCAGCTTGTGGGCGTAGATTATCGGAATCGGCATGAGTTCGGGAGTTTCGTTGGTTGCGTAGCCGAACATCAGGCCCTGGTCGCCCGCGCCCTGTTCCTTCATCTCGGACTCGTCGACGCCGATTGCAATGTCGGGCGACTGCTCATGGATTCCGGTCAAAATGCCGCACGACGCGTAGTCGAACTGGCAAAGCGGGTCGGTGTAGCCGATCTGGCGGATAATCTCGCGGATGGTCTTGGGCACGTCTACGTAGGTCCGGGTAGTGACTTCGCCCGCGACGACCACCTGGCCCGTGGTCACCAGGGCCTCGATGGCGACCCTGCCGTGCGGGTCTTTTTCGAAAATGGCGTCAAGCAGGCCGTCGGAAATCTGGTCGCAGATCTTGTCCGGGTGGCCCTCGGTCACGGACTCTGAAGTGAACAGGTATTTCTTGGCCATTTCAAAACCATCCTCCAAATTGGGTTAACGCGATATTTTTGAATTAAAGCGATATTTTGGACTCCGAAAAGGTTAATATTCGCATGGCAGAATGACAAAAATATTCCTGGAAGAATAACTTGCCGGCCGCCCGTAACGGAGCCGGTCACTTTTTCCTGATGGCGTTTGCAATGAGGCCGGACAGGTCGACTTCGCTGACCGGCGAGTTGATGGAGTTCGTGGAAACCACCGCGTCGGCGGCGGCCTTGAGCTTTTCCAGGGCGTTGGAGCACATCACGGGGTGGACGAAGGCCGCGGTGACGTGCGAGGCGCCGCTGTGGCGGCAGGCGCGGATGGCCTCGACCATGGTGCCGCCCGACGCCACAAGGTCGTCGACGACGACTGCGGGGCGGCCGTTGAAGTCCGCGCCCTCGGCCTTCATCTGGATTTCGCCGGTGCGGATGTCGCGCGTCTTTTCGAACGCCGTCCACTCCGAGCACCCGGCCTCCTTTGCAAACTCGGCCGCCATGGACGACGCGCCCTTGTCCGGGGCGACGACGATGGCGTTCTTGAAGTTGCCGTTGCCGATTTTCTTTGCAACGTGCCTGGCAAGCAGCGGGACCGCGTTGAGGTCCTGGGTGACTGCCTTCTTGAAGAGGCCCGGCATGTCGCCGCGGGCGTGAGAGTTGACGGTGATGAACTCCTCGGCGCCGGCGCGCTCGACTGCGCGGGCGATGGCCTTGGCGGACACGGTCTGGCCCGGAAGGTACTGCTTGTGCTGGCGAGAGTAGATGAAGTACGGCATGACCGCCGTGACCTGTTCGACGTCAAGGTAGTGCAGCGCGTCCATTGCCAGGACGTATTCGACAAGGTAGGAATTGGGGTTCTGGCCGTGGTGCATGTGGAGCACGAAGACGACCTGCTTGCCCTTGAGGATGCCCTCTTTTCCCTCGATGACGATGCGGGGGCACAGCTCCCCATCGGGAAACTCGCGCCGCTCGACCATGACGAACTCGGCTTTGAGATGCTCGGCAACACTTTGGCCCAACGTGTCTCCTACGACGATC